>NZ_JASKYR010000096.1:0-14928 GCF_041028215.1 Streptomyces flavofungini | reverse complement strand
GCGCTGGCCCAGCGCAGCGGCGAGGCGGGCAGCCCCGTCACGCTCCTGGTCGAGGACGCCGCGGCGGTCGCCTTCGCCAGGCCGTCGAAGTCCTCCACGCACTTGCCGCAGCCCTGCGCCACGCTGTCCAGCGGATCGTCGGCCACGAAGACCGGGATGTTGGTGGCGGAGGCGATGCGGAGGTCGAGGCCGGGCAGCAGGGCGCCGCCGCCGGCCAGGATGATGCCGTGCTCCATGATGTCGCCGGACAGCTCGGGCGGGCACTCCTCCAGGGTCACCCGGACCGCCGCGATGATCTGCTCCACCGGCTCGTCGAGGGCCGAGCGGACCTCACGTACCGTCAGATCCAGGGTCTTGGGCAGCCCGCCCACCTTCTCCCGCCCCCGCACGGTGAACGTCCGCTGCTCGAACTCCTCCTGCCCCGGCACCGGCCACGCGGAGCCGACGGCGACCTTGATGTCCTCGGCGGTGCGCTCGCCCACCAGGAGCCCGTGCTGCTTGCGCACGTAGTCGGTGATCGCCTGGTCGAAACGGTCCCCGCCCACCCGCAGGGACTGGGCCGTGACGATGCCGCCGAGCGAGATCACGGCGACCTCGGTGGTGCCGCCGCCGATGTCGACGACCATCGAGCCGCGCGGCTCGGCGACCGGGAGGCCCGCGCCGATCGCGGCGGCCATCGGCTCCTCGATCAGGTGCACGGCCCGCGCCCCGGCCCGCTGCGCGGCGTGCACGATGGCCCGCCGCTCGACGGGCGTCACTCCGCTCGGCACGCACACGACCATGCGCGTCCGGGGCCGCCTGCCGGGCACGGCCTTGCGCACGAAGTGCCGGATCATCTCCTCGGCGGCCTCGTAGTCGCTGATGACGCCGTCCCTGAGCGGGCGGATCGCGGTGATGGACCCGGGGGTCCGCCCGATCGTCTCCTTGGCCTCCGTCCCCACGGCGAGCACGCCGGACCCGCCCTTGCCGCCCTCCCGCACGGCGACCACGGACGGCTCGTTGAGCACGATGCCCTTGCCGCGCACATAGAGAAGGGTGTTCGCAGTGCCGAGGTCGATACCTATGTCCATGATCGCCAAGTTTGCCCGGCGACCCCGTGCGACGGAGGGACCAAAGTCCTGAAACGGACGGGCCGAAAGTCCCGACGCGTGCACCGGCCAGGGTCACCCGCGGGGCCCCCGCCCCTCGCGAGCGGCCCTGGGCGGGGCCTGACCGCGTGTGCCGGTGCCGCTCCGTAGACTGGCGTGCGTGAGTGACCTCCCGCCGCACGACGACGACCGACCCACCGACCCCACCGACGACACCGACGCCTTCGAGGACATCGTGGGCGCCGAGACGGACCGCGATCCCGACCTCGCGGTGATCGAGGCGGGCAGCCGCACCCTGCGCACCCAGGCGGGCCCGCCCTCGGGCGACATCCCGGCCCGTCCCACCGACCCCGAGGTGGACAAGGCGCTGCGCGAGGTGGAGGCCGAGCTCGCCGGACGCTGGGGCGAGACGAAGCTGGAGCCCTCCGTCCGCCGCATCGCCGCGCTGATGGACGTCCTGGGCGAGCCCCAGCGCGCGTACCCCTCGATCCACATCACGGGGACGAACGGCAAGACGTCCACGGCCCGGATGATCGAGTCCCTGCTCTCCGCCTTCGAGCTGCGCACCGGGCGGTACACCTCGCCCCACGTGCAGTCCATCACCGAGCGCATCAGCCTGGACGGCGCGCCCATCGAGGCCGGGCGCTTCGTCGAGGCCTACCACGACATCAAGCCGTACGTGGAGCTGGTCGACGCCAAGGAGGAGTACCGCCTCTCCTTCTTCGAGGTCCTCACCGGCATGGCGTACGCGGCCTTCGCGGACGCCCCGGTGGACGTGGCCGTGGTCGAGGTCGGCATGGGCGGCAGCTGGGACGCGACGAACGTGATCGACGGCTCCGTCGCCGTCGTCACCCCCATCGACCTGGACCACACCGACCGCCTGGGTTCCACGCCCGGCGAGATCGCCGGGGAGAAGTCCGGCATCATCAAGCCGGACGCCACCGTGATCATGGCCCAGCAGCCGGTGGACGCCGCCCAGGTGCTCCTGAAGAAGGCCGTCGAGGTGGACGCGACCGTCGCCCGCCAGGGTCTGGAGTTCGGCGTCGTCGCCCGCCAGGTCGCCGTCGGCGGCCAGCTCCTGACGCTGCGCGGCCTCGGCGGGGAGTACGAAGAGGTCTTCCTGCCCCTGCACGGCGAGCACCAGGCGCACAACGCCTCGGTCGCCCTCGCCGCCGTGGAGGCGTTCTTCGGCATCGGCGCGCAGCACGCGCGCCCGCTCGACATCGACGTGGTCCGCAAGGCCTTCGCCTCGGTCGCCTCGCCGGGCCGCCTGGAGGTCGTGCGCCGCTCGCCCACCATCGTCCTGGACGCCGCGCACAACCCGGCGGGCGCGCGGGCCACCGCCGCGGGCATCAGCGAGGCCTTCGACTTCAGCAATCTCATCGGCGTGGTCGGCGCAAGCGACGACAAGGACGTGCGGGGGCTGCTCGAAGCCTTCGAGCCGCTCTTCGCCGAGATCGTCGTCACGCAGAACAGCAGCCACCGCGCGATGGACGCCGACGATCTGGCCGCCCTCGCCGTCGAGGTCTTCGGCGACGAGCGGGTCCAGGTCGAGCCGCGCCTGCCGGACGCCCTGGAGGCCGCGATCACCCTGGCCGAGGACGAGGGGGAGTTCGCGGGCGCGGGCGTCCTGGTCACCGGTTCCGTCATCACGGTCGGCGAGGCCCGGCTGCTCCTGGGGAGGGGCTGACCTCTTATGCGTACGCTCTGCGCCTCGACCCTGATCGGCGAGTTCTTCGTCATCGGCTTCGCGGGTCTCGTCGCCATGAAGGACCCGGACCTGTCCATGGGCACGGTCTGGACGGTCTGCGGCATCGCGATGCTGCTCTCGGTGCTGCTCTGCGGTGTGATCACCCGGCCCGGGGGTGTGCAGCTCGGCTGGGCCCTCCAGATCGCGCTGGTCGCCAGCGGGTTCGTGGTCCCGGCGATGTTCTTCATGGGCGCGGTGTTCGCGGCCCTGTGGTGGGCGTCGGTGCACTTCGGACGCAAGATCGACGAGGCGAAGGCCAGGTTCGCGGCGATGGCGGAGGCCCAGGCGGAGGCCGGAGGTAACACCGCGTAGCCGCCCCCGGTATCGTGCGGGCCATCCCTCCCGATCGTGAAGATCGCGACAACACTCTTGGAGCCGCACATGAGCCAGCGCACCCTCGTCCTGCTGAAGCCCGACGCCGTCCGTCGTGGCCTGATCGGCGAGATCATCGGCCGCATCGAGCGCAAGGCGGGCTGGACGATCTCCGCGCTGGAGCTCCGTTCGCTGGACCAGGACACCCTGGAGCAGCACTACGGCGAGCACAAGGGCAAGCCCTTCTACGAGCCGCTGGTCGCCTTCATGTCCTCGGGTCCGGTCGTCGCGCTGGTCGTCGAGGGCGAGCGGGTCATCGAGGGCGTGCGCGCGCTCGCCGGGCCGACCGACCCGATCGCGGCGGCGCCGGGCTCCATCCGCGGTGACTTCGGCTCCATCGTCCGGGAGAACCTGATCCACGCCTCGGACTCCGAGGAGTCCGCCGAGCGCGAGCTGAAGATCTTCTTCCCGGGTGTGGCGTGACGCCCGAAGCGACCACCGCCGGGAGGACATTCTGACAACACGTCAGAAAGAAACCCGTATGCCCTCGGACGGCCGAATAAATTCGGCCGTCCTTTGGCATATGCACCCCAAACGGGGGAACGCGTGGCCCTTATGGCACGTCTCCATGGGCGAGGCGGCACATCATCTGCTGACAATGGCGAAGACCCTCGCGCCGTCTTCGCGCGGCCGAGACTACGATGGAAGCCTCCACCGCCACACAGCACCCACCTCGCCTACCTAAAAAGCCATCAAACGCTCCAATAGGGAAGGCCAGACGCATTCTCATGGGGAACAACATGTCGTTCATCGGCCGTGACATGGCTGTCGACCTCGGGACCGCCAACACGCTGGTGTACGTCAGGGGTCGGGGGATCGTGCTCAACGAGCCGTCCGTCGTCGCGATCAACACCAACACCGGTGGCATCCTCGCGGTCGGTGCGGAAGCGAAGAAGATGATCGGGCGCACGCCCGGCAACATCGTCGCCGTTCGCCCGCTGAAGGACGGCGTGATCGCCGACTTCGAGATCACCGAGCGCATGCTCCGCTACTTCATCCTGAAGATCCACAAGCGGCGCTACCTCGCCCGTCCGCGTGTCGTCGTCTGCGTGCCCTCCGGTATCACCGGCGTCGAGCGCCGCGCCGTCATCGAGGCCTCCTCGCAGGCCGGTGCCCGCCAGGTGCACATCATCGAGGAGCCCATGGCCGCGGCCATCGGCTCGGGCCTTCCGGTCCACGAGGCCACCGGGAACATGGTGGTGGACATCGGCGGCGGCACCACCGAAGTCGCCGTCATCAGCCTCGGAGGAATCGTCACGGCACAGTCGATCCGCGTCGCGGGCGACGAGCTGGACAACGCGATCATCCAGCACATCAAGAAGGAGTACTCCCTCCTCCTCGGTGAGCGCACGGCCGAGCAGATCAAGATCACCATCGGCTCGGCGTACGACATGGACGCCGACGAGCACACCGAGATCCGCGGCAGGGACCTGGTCTCCGGGCTGCCCAAGACCGTCGTCATCTCCGCCGCCGAGGTCCGCAAGGCCATCGAGGAGCCGGTCAACGCGATCGTCGACGCGGTCAAGACGACCCTCGACAAGTGCCCGCCCGAGCTCTCCGGCGACGTGATGGACCGCGGCATCGTCCTCACCGGCGGCGGCGCCCTGCTCCGCGGTCTCGACGAGCGGCTGCGCCGCGAGACCGGCATGCCCATCCACATCGCCGAGGACCCGCTGGACAGCGTGGCGCTCGGCTCCGGAAAGTGTGTCGAGGAGTTCGAGGCGTTGCAGCAGGTGCTGGACGCCCAGCCGCGCAGATGATCTGACGCGCGAAGATCCGCCGTACGAGTGCTTGCCACATCGTGCGGCGGATCGTTGATATAGAGGCAAGGGAAGAATTCCCCCGAACCCCCCGAACTGCGTGGAACCCGCAGATTCCACGTCATTCCAATCGAGGAAGGCACGCCGCCGCACGTGAGGGACACACGAGAGAGCCGGCTGCTCCTGGTGCTGCTGATCGCCATCGCGTTCGCTTTGATCACGGTGGACATCCGCGGCGGCGAGGACTCACCGGTCGACGGTGCCCGCCAGGCCGCCGCCACCGTCTTCGGTCCGGTCGAGGAGGGGATGTCCTCCGCCGTCGACCCGATCGGCAACGCCATCGGCGCGGTCCGCGACTCCGGCGAGCGGCACGACCGCATCGCCGAACTGGAGCGCCAGAACGCCGCGTTGAAGGCCAAGCTCGGCAGCGACGACCGCAACCGCAGCAGGGTGCGCCAGCTCGACAGCATGCTCAAGACGGCGGGCGCGGGCCAGTACGGCATCAAGGGCGCGGAGGTCATCGGCATAGGAGCGGCCCAGGGCTTCTCCTGGACCGTCACCATCGACGCCGGTGCCAACGACGGACTCAGGCGCGACATGACCGTCCTGAACGGCGACGGCCTGGTCGGCCGCGTCACCACGGTCGGCCCGAACACCGCGACCGTCCTGCTCGCCAACGACCCCGACTTCACCGTCGGCACCCGCATGGAGAAGACCGACGAGCTCGGCTTCGCCACCGGCCAGGGCGACCGCCCGCTCTCCGTCCAGCTCCTGAACGGCAAGTCCGAGGTGAAGAAGGGCGACCGCCTCGTCACCTTCGGCTCCCGCAAGGACAAGCCGTTCGTGCCCGGCGTGCCGGTCGGCGAGGTCGTCCGCGTCGACCCCTCGGGCGGCGACCTCACCCGCACCGTCTACGTGAAGCCCTACGTCGGCTTCACCCGGCTCGACATCGTCGGTGTGGTCGTCGAGGCGCCCCGCGAGGACCCGCGCGACACCGTCCTGCCGAAGAAGCCCGAGAAGCCCAAGCCGACGCCGACCGTGACCGTGACGGCGACCCCCAAGGACGAGGCCCCGGCCGACGGCGCCGCCGGCGAAGACGAGCAGTAGGAGACCGGACTGATGCGCTTCAACCGAATCCTGCTCTCCGCCGCCCTGGTCGTCGTCGCCCTGGTGATCCAGGTCAGCGTCCTCGCCCGGCTCCAGCTCCCGGGCGCCGTGCCCGACCTGGTGCTGCTCACCGTCCTCGGGCTCGCCCTGGTCTACGGCCACGTCGGCGGCGCCCTCGTCGGCTTCGGCGCGGGCCTCCTCGCCGACCTGGCCCCGCCCGCCGACCACGCCGTGGGGCGCTACGCCCTGGTGCTCTGCGTCATCGGCTACCTCGCGGGCCTCGCCAAGCCGGAGACCGGCAGACTGCGCTCGGTCAGCGGGCCGCTCGTCGTGGTCTTCGCCGCCGCCGTCGGCTCGACGCTGCTCTACGCGGGCGTCGGCTCCCTGGTCGGTGACACCGCCGCCCGCCATGTGGGCCTTATCGGACTGCTCTTCACCGCCGCGCTCTACGACCTGCTGCTCGCGCCGTTCACGGTGCCGCTGATCATCGCGCTCGCCAGAAAGGCCGACAACGACCCGCTGGGGGAGAACGGCCCCGCCGCCCAGGGCGCCGACGTCACCTCCGGCTGGCTCTCCTCCGGCACCGGCCTGCGCATCGGCAACCAGCGCGGCGGCCTGCGCATGAAGTCGGCCAAGGCGCGGGCCGCCCGCGCCGGACGCATCAAGGGGGTCAAGCGGCTGTGAGCAACATTCCCGAGACGGGGCGCACGCCCCGCGTGCAGATCCGTCTGATCATCATCCAGATCCTCGTCGTCTCGCTGCTGCTCACCCTGGGCGGCCGCCTCTGGTACCTCCAGGTCCGCAACGGCGACGAGTACGCGCGCGAGGCCTCCGGCAACCACGTCCAGCAGGTCGTCCAGCCCGCCGCCCGGGGCTCCATCCTGGACGCGCGCGGCGTGCCGATCGCCGACAACCAGACCCGCCTCGTCGTCTCCGCCTCCCGCACGGACCTGATGAAGAT
This sequence comes from Streptomyces flavofungini, assembly GCF_041028215.1. Classification (GTDB taxonomy): domain Bacteria; phylum Actinomycetota; class Actinomycetes; order Streptomycetales; family Streptomycetaceae; genus Streptomyces; species Streptomyces flavofungini_B. The sequence continues at coordinate 7,890 of NZ_JASKYR010000096.1, read as the reverse complement.
GAAGGACGACGGCAAGGCGGTCCTCGCCAAGCTCGCCGACGTCCTGGACATGAAGCCCGACGAGGTCGCGGGCAAGGTCCGCCTCTGCGACGCCAAGACCCCGCAGCCCTGCTGGAACGGCTCGCCCTACCAGCCGATCCCGATCACCGACGAGGCCACGCCCCGCCAGGCCCTCCAGATCCGCGAGCGCTCCGAGGACTTCCCCGGCATCACCGCCGAGCCCACCGCCGTGCGCCGCTACGCCGCCCCCGGCAAGTCCAACACCGCCCAGGTGCTCGGCTATCTCTCGCCCGTCACGGACGAGGAGATCAAGAAGGCCGAGGACACCGACTCGCCGTTCCTGCGCTCGGACATGGTGGGCCGCTCGGGCCTGGAGCGCACCTACGACAAGCAGCTCCGCGGCAAGGCCGGTGTCACCCGCTACGAGGTCGACAACCTCGGCCGCGTCATGGGCAAGGCCAAGGACGACAAGGCGCAGCCCGGCGCGAGCGTCGTCACCAGCATCGACGCGCGCGTGCAGGCGGTCGCCGAGTACTGGCTGAACGACGCGATGAAGAAGGCCCGCAAGGAGCACGACAAGAACACCAACCAGAACTACAAGGCGGACGCGGGCGCCGTCGTCGTCATGGAGAACAAGACGGGCCGCGTCATCTCCATGGCCTCCAACCCGACGTACGACCCCAACGCCTGGGTCGGCGGCATCTCCGGCAAGGACTACACCAAGCTCACCGGCAAGGACTCGAACTACCCGCTGCTCAACCGCGCCATCCAGGGCCAGGCGGCCCCCGGCTCGATCTTCAAGGTCATCCCCACCACCGCCGCCGTGCACGCGGGCTACGACTTCAACGGCAGCTACCCCTGCCCCAGCTCGTACTCCATCGGCGGCCAGACCTTCCAGAACTACGAGTCCAAGGGCCACGGCTCGATCAGCCTCGGCAAGGCCCTTGAGGTCTCCTGCGACACCGTCTTCTACAAGCTCTCCCACGACCAGTGGGCCAAGGACGGCGGCAACAAGCCGAAGAAGGACGCCAAGGACTGGTTCTACAAGACCGCCCACCAGTTCGGCCTCGGCAAGGAGACCGGCATCGACCTGCCCAACGAGGTCACCGGACGCGTCCCGGACCGCCAGTGGAAGAAGGACTACTGGAAGGCCAACAAGAACGCCTGGTGCAAGCAGGGCAAGAAGGGCGGCGAGTACTCCGAGCGCATCGCCTACGAGAACTGCCTCGAAGGCATGAAGATGCGCGCCGGTGACTCCGTCAACTACTCCATCGGCCAGGGCGACACCCTCGTCACGCCGATACAGATGGCGACGATCTACTCCTCCATCGCCAACGGCGGCACCATGTACAACCCGACCGTCGGCAAGGCGATCATCAGCGCCGACGGCAGGCAGGTCCAGGAGATCAAGCCGAAGTCGCACGGCAGGCTGCCGATGGACGCCAAGCTGCGCAACGACATAGACGGTGCCCTCGCCGACGTCGCCACGCGCGGCACGGCCGCCTGGCGGTTCCAGGGCTGGCCGCAGAAGAAGATCCCGATGCACGCCAAGACCGGTACCGCCGAGGTCTACGGCAAGCAGACCACCTCGTGGTTCGCGACGTACACCAAGGACTACACGATCGTCATGACGATCTCCCAGGGCGGTACGGGCTCCGGTGCGTCGGGACCCGCCGTCCGCAAGATCTACGACGCGATGTACGGCCTGGACGAGAAGGGGAAGCAGGACCTGAAGAAGGCCCTCCTGCCCGAGCCGCAGAAGTCCCTGCCCAAGATCAAGGGCGACGGCTCCATCCACTCCCCGAAGATCAAGCCGTACAAGCCCGAGGCACCCAAGCCGCCGACGGAGCAGCAGGAGCTGGCGGGACCCCCTGCCGACTGGAGGCGGGACTGACCCATGGTGACGAACAACGGCTTCTCCGTCTCCGGGTACGGCCCCGAGCGCTCCTCGCTCTCCCGGCTGCTGGCCCGCGACTCGATAGTGCGCCGGCTCGACTGGGTCATGCTGCTGGCCGCCATCGCGCTCTCCGCGCTCGGCGCCTCGCTCGTCTACTCCGCGACCCGCAACCGCACCGAGCTGGTCGGCGACGACCCGTACTCCTTCCTGCTCAAGCACCTGCTCAACACCGGCATCGGCTTCGCCCTGATGATCGGCACGGTCTGGCTCGGCCACCGCACCCTGCGCACCGCCGTGCCGATCCTCTACGGCATCTCCGTCTTCCTGGTGCTGCTCGTCCTGACCCCGCTCGGCGCCACCATCAACGGCGCGCACGCCTGGATCGTGCTCGGCGGCGGCTTCTCGCTCCAGCCATCGGAGTTCGTGAAGATCACGATCATCCTCGGCATGGCCATGCTGCTCGCCGCACGCGTCGACGCGGGCGACCGCGAACACCCCGACCACCGCACGGTGGTGCAGGCCCTCGCCCTCGCGGCGGTGCCGATCGCCATCGTCATGCTGATGCCGGACCTCGGCTCGGTCATGGTCATGGTGATGATCGTGCTCGGCGTCCTGCTCGCCTCCGGCGCCTCCAACCGCTGGGTCTTCGGGCTCCTGGGAGCGGGCGCGCTCGGCGGTGTCGCCATATGGCAGCTCGGCGTCCTGGACGACTACCAGATCGCCCGCTTCGCCGCCTTCGCCAACCCCGCGCTCGACCCGGCGGGCGTCGGCTACAACACCAACCAGGCGCGCATCGCCATCGGCTCCGGCGGCCTCACCGGCACCGGCCTCACCAAGGGCTCCCAGACCACCGGCCAGTTCGTGCCCGAACAGCAGACGGACTTCGTCTTCACCGTCGCGGGCGAGGAGCTCGGCTTCGTCGGCGCGGGCGCCATCCTGCTGCTGCTCGGCGTGGTGCTCTGGCGCGCCTGCCGCATCGCCCGCGAGACGACCGAGCTGTACGGCACGATCGTCGCCGCCGGGATCATCGCCTGGTTCGCCTTCCAGTCCTTCGAGAACATCGGGATGACCCTCGGCATCATGCCGGTCGCGGGCCTCCCCCTGCCCTTCGTCAGTTACGGAGGCTCGTCGATGTTCGCGGTATGGGTGGCGGTCGGCCTCCTGCAGTCGATCAAGGTGCAGCGCCCCCTGTCGGCATGAACGATCCGCGTCTAGATTCGGTTCATGGCGGAGACGAAGCGTGAGATCGAGCGGAAGTACGACGTGGGGGCGGACGCCGAGCTGCCCGACCTGACCGGTGCGGCCGACGTCGCGGACGCCGTCGACAGAGGCCTGACCGAGCTGGACGCCGTGTACTGGGACACCCCGGACCAGCGTCTGGCCGCCGCGTCCATCACCCTGCGCCGCCGCACCGGCGGCGCGGACGAGGGCTGGCACCTCAAACTGCCGGTCTCCCTCGCCGAGGGCGTCCGCGACGAGATCCACGAGCCGCTCTCCGACACCGTGCCGCGCCCGCTGCTCGGCCTGGTGCGCTCCCGCGTCCGCGACGCCGAGCTCGTCCCGGTGGTCCGGCTGCGCTCCTCCCGCCGGGTGCACCACCTCCTCGACGCGGGAGGCGCCCTGCTCGCCGAGGTGAGCGTCGACGGCGTCCTGGCCGAGCGGCTCACCGACGGCGGCGCCACCGCCGAGTGGACGGAGCTGGAGGTCGAGCTCGCCGACGGCGCCGATCCGGCGCTCCTCGACAAGGTCGAGAAGAGGCTGAAGAAGGCGGGCGTACGCCGCGCGGGCGCGTCGTCCAAGCTCAGCAGGGCGCTCGCCGAAACGGCACCCGCCCCCCGTACGGACCAACCGGACACGACCGGCGGGACAGCCGGAGCCGCCCCTTCCGAAGGGGCCGTGAGCAGCGGCAAGCGGGCGGGCAAGGGCGAGGCCGTCGAACAGGCGGTCCGCGAGGCGGTGGGCGAAGGACCCGGCACCGCCGGGGACCACCTCGTCGCCTATCTGCGCGCCCAGCGCGACGCCATCGTCTCGCTCGACCCCGCGGTCCGCCGCGACCTGCCCGACTCCGTGCACCAGATGCGGGTCGCCACGCGCCGGATGCGCAGCGCCTTCAAGTCGTACCGGAAGATCCTCGACCGCACCGTCACCGACCCGCTGGGCGAGGAGCTGAAGTGGCTCGCGGGGGAACTGGGCGTCGACCGCGACCAGGAGGTGCTCGCCGAGCGGCTCACCACCCGCATCGAGGAGCTGCCCAAGACGCTGCTGCTCGGCCCGGTCCGCGGCCGTCTCCGCGTCTGGGCCGTGGCCCGCCGCACCGGCTCGCGCGGCAGGACCGTCGCGGTCCTGGACGGCAGGCGCTACCTGGCGCTCCTCGGCGCCGTCGACGCCCTGCTCGCCGAGCCGCCGCTGCGCCCCGCCGCCGCGCGTCCGCCCGCCGAAGTGCTGCCCAAGGCGCTGCTCAGGGACTACGCCCGCCTCGCCACCCGCGTCGAGCACGCCCTCGCGCTGCCCCCGGGGGAGGAGCGCGACCGGGCCATGCACGACGCCCGCAAGGCCGCGAAGCGCGCCCGGTACGCGGGCGAGGCGGCGACGCCCGCGCTCGGCAAGGCGGCCAAGCGGTTCGCGAAGCGGATGAAGGCCGTGCAGAGCGTCCTCGGCGACCACCAGGACAGCGTGGTCGCCCGCGAGGCGCTTCGCGCCCTGGCCATCCAGGCCCATCTGGCGGGCGAGAGCGCCTTCAGCTGGGGCCTGCTCTACGGCCAGGAGGAGCAGTCGGCCGCCGACCGCGAGCGGGAACTGCCGCAGGTGTGGGCACAGGCGTCGAGGCCGAAGCTGCGCAAGCCGCTGGGCGGCTGAACCGGCGGCGCCGTGACGGCCGTGCGAGGGCACCTTCCAACCGCGTTAGGCTTGAGGGTCCCCCCTGCCGGCTCATGAAGGTTCGCGATGTCTGTCGAATCGGTCTTCCCACAGCTCGAAGCTCTGCTCCCGCATGTGCAGAAGCCCATCCAGTACGTCGGCGGTGAGCTGAACTCCACCGTCAAGCCGTGGGACGAATGCGACGTCCGCTGGGCGCTGATGTACCCCGACGCCTACGAGGTCGGGCTGCCCAACCAGGGCGTCATGATCCTCTACGAGGTGCTCAACGAGCGCCAGGGCGTCCTCGCCGAGCGCACCTACAGTGTCTGGCCGGACCTGGAGGAGCTGATGCGCGAGCACCGGGTCCCGCAGTTCACGGTGGACAGCCACCGCCCGGTGAAGGCCTTCGACGTCTTCGGGCTCAGCTTCTCCACCGAGCTCGGCTACACCAACATGCTCACCGCCCTCGACCTCGCGGGCATCCCGCTGGAGTCCAAGGACCGCACGGTCGAGGACCCGATCGTGCTCGCGGGCGGCCACGCGGCCTTCAACCCCGAGCCGATCGCCGACTTCATCGACGCCGCGATCATCGGCGACGGCGAGCAGGCCGTGCTCGACATGACGGAGATCATCCGCGCCTGGAAGGCCGAGGGCCGTCCCGGCGGCCGCGAGGAGGTCCTCTTCCGCCTGGCGAGGACCGGCTCGGTCTACATCCCGGCGTTCTACGACGTCGAGTACCTCCCGGACGGCCGCATCGGCCGTGTGGTGCCGAACCGCAGCGGCGTGCCGTGGCGCGTCTCCAAGCACACCGTCATGGACCTCGACGAGTGGCCCTACCCCAAGCAGCCCCTGGTCCCGCTCGCCGAGACCGTCCACGAGCGCATGTCCGTGGAGATCTTCCGCGGCTGCACCCGCGGCTGCCGTTTCTGCCAGGCCGGCATGATCACGCGCCCCGTGCGGGAGCGAAGCATCACCGGCATCGGCGACATGGTCGAGAAGGGTCTGAAGGCGACCGGCTTCGAGGAGGTCGGCCTGCTCTCGCTCTCCTCCGCGGACCACAGCGAGATCGGTGACGTCGCCAAGGGCCTCGCCGACCGGTACGAGGAGGACAAGATCGGCCTGTCCCTCCCCTCGACCCGCGTCGACGCCTTCAACGTGGACCTCGCCAACGAGCTGACCAGGAACGGCCGCCGCTCCGGCCTGACCTTCGCCCCCGAGGGCGGCTCCGAGCGCATGCGCAAGGTCATCAACAAGATGGTGTCCGAGGAAGACCTCATCCGCACCGTCTCGACCGCGTACGGCAACGGCTGGCGCCAGGTGAAGCTGTACTTCATGTGCGGCCTGCCCACCGAGACCGACGAGGACGTCCTCCAGATCGCCGACATGGCGACGAAGGTCATCCAGAAGGGCCGCGAGGTCTCAGGGTCGAACGACATCCGCTGCACGGTGTCGATCGGCGGCTTCGTGCCCAAGCCGCACACGCCCTTCCAGTGGGCCCCGCAGCTCTCCTCCGAGGAGACCGACGCCCGCCTGGAGAAGCTCCGCGACAAGATCCGCGGCGACAAGAAGTACGGCCGCTCGATCGGCTTCCGCTACCACGACGGCAAGCCCGGCATCGTCGAGGGCCTGCTCTCGCGCGGCGACCGCCGCATCGGCGCCGTCATCCGCGCGGTCTACGAGGACGGCGGACGCTTCGACGGCTGGCGCGAGCACTTCAGCTACGACCGCTGGATGAGCTGCGCCGACAAGACGCTGCCCGAGATGGGCGTCGACGTCGACTGGTACACCACGCGCGAGCGCACGTACGAGGAAGTCCTGCCCTGGGACCACCTGGACTCCGGTCTCGACAAGGACTGGCTCTGGGAGGACTGGCAGGACTCGCTCGACGAGACCGAGGTCGAGGACTGCCGCTGGACGCCGTGCTTCGACTGCGGCGTGTGCCCGCAGATGGACACCCACATCCAGATCGGCCCGACCGGCAAGAAGCTGCTGCCGCTCACGGTCGTGAAGTAGCGGCGGGAAGAGGGACGGCCACCGAAGCGTCACGTCACCGCAGATGCCTGAACTCGTCCTGCCCACCAACCTGGTGCACCGCTCCTTCATCGCCGCGATGGAGGAGTTCCGGGCCGAGGGGCGGGGCGGGGACGCGGACGACACGACGCTCGGCCACACCCTGCGCTCCTACGGCGGCAAGTGGCACGACCCCGTCGTCTTCGAGCGGTACGTGACCGAGGCCCGCGCCGCCGCCTATCCGGCCGAGCCGTACTCCGTCCCCGTCACCACCCTCTGGTACGTCGACGGCACCGAGTACCTGGGCCGCATCGCCGTGCGGCACAGCGTCGCCACCCGCTTCCTCCGCGAGTACGGCGGCCACATCGGCTACGACGTCAGGCCCGGCGCGCGCCGCAGGGGCCACGCCACCCGCATGCTGCGCGCCGCCCTGCCGCACGCCGCCGCGCTGGGCCTCGACTCCGTCCTGGTCACCTGCGACACCGACAACACCGGGTCGCGCAAGGTCATCGAGGCGGCGGGCGGGGTGTTCGAGGACGAGCGGGGCGGAAAGCTGCGGTACTGGATCCGAACCGGTGCCGGGCGCGTCTGACACCACATGGACCTGGAGAAGCGGCCCGACCGGCAGCCGCAACCGGAAGGGGCGCGGGCCGAGGGCTGCCTCGCGGTGGCGATCCGCGTCCCGGTGCGCATCGTGGTGCTGGTGCTCGTGGTGCCGGTGCGCCTGGCGTGGGACGCGCTCACCGCCGCCGGACGCTTCGTGCACCGGGGCGTGCTCAGGCCGGTCGGACGGGGCGTCACCGCCGGGCTGGCGTGGCTGGGGCGGGTGCTGTTCGTGGTGCCGGTGGGGTGGCTGTACCGGTCGGTGCTGACGCCGGTCGGGCGGGGCTTCGCGTGGCTGGGGCGGACCTTGGTCGTTGTTCCGGCCCGCTGGTTCTACGCCCGTGTGCTGACGCCGCTCGGCCATGGGATCGTCTGGCTCGCGCGCGGCACCGGTGCGGGCATCTCGGCCGTGTGCCGTGGCATCGCCGCCGGGCTGGCGTGGCTGGGGCGGGTGCTGTTCGTGGTGCCGGTGGCCTGGCTGTACCGGTCGGTGCTGACGCCGGTCGCGCACGGCATCGTCTGGC
>NZ_JASKYR010000959.1:0-2215 GCF_041028215.1 Streptomyces flavofungini | reverse complement strand
GCGTACGAGCGGCTCAGGGCCGCGGTCGCCGCCTCCCGTGCCGAGGTGAGCGCGGCCTCGGCCGCCGCGAGGTCCCTGCGGGCCGCGTCGTGCCGTTCACCGAGCTCCGCGTCGTCCGCGTCCAGATCGTCGACCTCGGCCCTGAGCCGCTCGTACGCCTCCTGTGCGGTGACCGCGCGCTCGGCCGCCCCGTCGCGCGCCTCGGCGAGGCGGTCGATCTCGGCCTGGGCGGACGCGGCCCGCGAACGCGCCGCGTTGACCTGACCGCCGAGCCGCGCCAGGCCCTCCCTGCGGTCGGCGATGGCCCGTGCCACGTCCTTGAGCCTGCGCTCCTCGACCGCGAGGCGCTGCTCCAGGTCGGCCCGGTGGGCCACGGTGTCGTCGAGGGCGTGCTCGGCGGCTTCGAGCGCCGCCTCGAGCTCGGCCTCCTGCTCGCGGATGCGGGCGGCCTCGCGCTCCATGTCCTCGGGGTCGCGGCCGCGCCGCTCCTCGGGGGGCGCGGCGGTGGCGCTCTTGACCCGGGCGTCCGCCAGCGAGACGGTGCCGCGCACCCGCTCGGCGAGCTGCGAGAGCTCGTACCAGGTCTGCTGGGCCCGCTGAAGGCGCGGGGTGAGGCGGCGCACCTCTTCCTCAAGGCGGGCCTCGCGGTGGAGGGCCGCCTTCAGTTCGGCCTCCGCGCTGTCCTTGCGCTCCTTGAGGGCGGCCTCGTCGGCGACCTCGGCGTTCAGCGCCTCGCGGAGTTTGACCAGGTCGTCGGCGAGCAGCCGGAGGCGGGCGTCGCGCAGGTCGGCCTGGATGACGGCGGCGCGGCGGGCCACGGCGGCCTGGCGGCCGAGGGGCTTGAGCTGGCGCCGCAGTTCGTCGGTGAGGTCCTGCACGCGCGCGAGGTTGGCCTTCATCGCGTCGAGCTTGCGCAGCGCCTTCTCTTTGCGCTTGCGGTGCTTGAGGACGCCCGCGGCCTCCTCGATGAAGGCGCGGCGGCCCATGGGATCGGCGTGCAGGACCCCGTCGAGCTGCCCCTGGCCGACGATGACGTGCATCTCGCGGCCGATGCCGGAGTCGGAGAGCAGTTCCTGGATGTCCAGGAGGCGGCAGGTGTCGCCGTTGATCTGGTACTCGCTGCCGCCGTTGCGGAACATGATCCGCGTGATGGTGACCTCGGCGTACTCGATGGGCAGCGCGCCGTCGGAGTTGTCGATGGTGAGCGAGACCTCGGCGCGGCCGAGCGGCGGGCGCCCGGTGGTGCCGGCGAAGATGACGTCCTCCATCTTGCCGCCGCGCAGCGATTTGGCGCCCTGCTCGCCCATGACCCAGCTCAAGGCGTCCACGACATTGGACTTGCCGGAGCCGTTGGGTCCGACGACGCAGGTGATGCCGGGCTCGAACTTCAGCGTCGTCGCCGACGCGAACGACTTGAAGCCACGCAGGGTCAGGGCCTTGAGATGCACGCCGTCGGACTCTACCTTTCGCCGCCCGTTTCACCGATGAAGGTGCAGGGCACATCAGACGGTAAAGGAAGCGACGCGGCGGATGACCGGCTTCGGGGGACAAGAAAGAAGGGACGCCGAAGCGTCCCTTGCAGATCTGGAAAGCAGGCGGCTGACAGGCCCGCCTGACCAACATGCTTACCGAGAGCCTTCCTCACCTTCGCGAAGGCCCTGTGCGAGCGTGCTCAATTGGGGGTCAGGTGAGCGCAGGCTCCGCCTGGGGTACGTCAATGCTCTCCATGAGCGATTCGTGAGAAGCGGCAGCCGCGAGAGCCTCGTTCTCCTGGTGGATCCGCATGAGCTCGGATTCCAGGTCCTGCACACGCTGCTGGAGCCTTCGCATCTCAGCGAGAAGTCGCGGGTCGCTGCCGCCGACGTAACCGAGAAGCGCCTTTGCCATGATGAATGGTCCTCCACACTGAGTGACCGACCGAAGCGGTGTGGGTCGTGGGAATCGCACCCGCGGTGCCTGGCACTCATTGTTCTGCGGGTCTTGCTGGGCCGTTCTCACATGCCAAACAGCTAAGGTGCGCGGGGCTTCCAGAGTCTCACCAAAAAGTTTGACGGTCAACACGATCACGCCCCGTACCGCAGGGCGTCCCGGGGGCGCGCGGCCCGGAAAGTGGCGGCGCTCTTCTCCTGCGGGGCCCTGGGGGCGTGGAGATCATCCTTACTCGCGGAGCCTGCCACTGCAAGGGGTTCTTGGCAACCACCAGGCTCTTTCTGCC
>NZ_JASKYR010000958.1:0-2476 GCF_041028215.1 Streptomyces flavofungini | reverse complement strand
GGGGTCGGCCGTGAGGATGCGCTGGTGCAGTTCCCTGAGCCGTGCCCCGGGGTCGACGCCGAGTTCGTCGGCGAGCAGGTCCCGGGTCCGCCGGTAGTGGCCGAGGGCGTCGGCCGCGCGCCCGGAGCGGTACAGGGCGAGCATGAGCTGACCGGCGAGCCGCTCGTCCAGCGGGTGCGTGCCGGCCCGCGTGGTCAGCTCGGCGAGCAGCTCGCCGTGGCGGCCCTGGCGCAGCGCGAGGTCGTTGCGGTCCAGCTCCGCCGCGAGCCGTTCGCGTAGGAGGGCCTCGCGCAGCGCGCCGAACCAGGGTGTGTCCAGGGCGGCGAACGGCTCGGCACGCCAGAGGGCGAGCGCCTCCTCGAACAGGGCCACGGCCCGCTCACCGTTGCCGTGGGAGCCGTCACCGGTCCGCTCGCCGTGCGCGCTGTCCCCGGCCCGCTCCCCGTCGGCGGTGGCCCTGGCCCGTGCGACCAGTTCCCGGAAACGGTGCATGTCCACCGCCGAGGCGTCGACGACGAGCCGGTAGCCGCCGGGCTCCTTCGCGATGCGGGTGCCGGTGTCCTCGATCCGCAGCAGGGCCCTGCGCAGGCGGGAGAGGTAGCTGTAGAGAGTGGTGCGGAACCGCTGCGGGGGACGGTCCGCCCATATGCGGTCGGCCAGTTGGTCCACCGAGACGGTGCGGTTGGCGTCGACGAGGAGTGCCGCGAGGACGCCGCGCTGTCGCAAGTGGCCGATGTCGAGCGGCCCGTCCGCCACCATGACCTCGATGTCGCCGAGCACCGAGAACTGCGCCTTCACCGCCCGAACCTCCCGCTCCACCTGCACCGGCCCCACCCTGACCTGGCGATTCAAGGTCTGTCCAAGGATTGGCCACACTCGGCCGGAAACAGTTGGGCCGGCGGCGCCCGGACGGGGGGCGGGCGCCGCGCCCGGCCGGGGGTCCCGCGGGCCTTCAATGGACCTGCACATCCAATGCGCAGCGCAGTCACGGAATTCGCCGCGAGCGGCCTCCACGGTTTCCTGTACCGGCCATCGGAACCGCCCTTTGCGGCGAGAGTGTCCGCTTTGGTGGAAGGAGTCCTTCCGCTCACCTGATTTCCTTCTGTGAATATTGTGAAGGCACTGTCCCTGGCCGGTGAACACGCCTGCACGCAGCGGTGATTCGATGCCACGACCGCGCCGGAGCACCCTTGCCTCGATTGGATGTGCGACGTGCGAACGTGCTTTGATCCTGGCCACCGCGGAATTCGTCCCCAGAAATCCGCGGTGTTGAAAACACCTTTGCACCGCTCATGAGAAGGGCAGTTCCATGAACCACACCCCCCAGGTCGAGACCCTCGAGATTTCCGACGCCGACCTCGACAACGTCTCCGGTGGCCTCGTCGCCGGTGTCGCGGGCAACGTCACGGACACCGTTGACTCCATCGCCCCCGTCTCGGGCGTCGTCGGCGGCGTCGTCGGCACCGTCGAGGGTGTCACCGGCGTGAACACCGGCGCCGTCACGGGCCTGGCCTCCGGCCTGACCGCCGGTCTCTGAGCCACGGCTCACCGAGACGCATGACGCGTGAGCCCCGGAACCACTGGTTCCGGGGCTCACGGACGCCACAGGCACAGCAGATGCCGGCGCAGCAGCCGCCACGGCACAGTAAGGAAAGCGTCCCGTGCAGTTCCGCCAACAGGCCCTGTCCAAGATGCAGTCGCCCGAGGAACTCGACCTGCCGGTGCGCTACGCCCGCCCCCAGGGCCTGCTCGTCCTCGCCGTCACCCTCGTCGCCATGGCCGCCGCGGGCGTCTGGGCCGTGACCGGCTCGGTCTCCTCCACCCTCCGCGCCCCCGGCATCCTCACCCACGGCCAGGGCAGTTACGTCCTCCAGAGCCCCGTCACCGGCCAGGTGACCCGCGTCCTCGCCGACGAGGGGACACGGCTCGCCGCCGGTGCCCCCGTGCTCGAGGTCCGTACCGACCGGGGCGAGAGGGCCGTACGCGCCATCGCCGCGGGCCGGGTGACCACCGTGACCGCCAGGATCGGCACCGTCGTCCCCACCGGCGCCGACGTCGCCACCGTCGAGCGCGTCCGGGGCGACGACGACCCGCTCCTCGCCCTGGTCTACGTACCGGCGGACAGCGCGGCCACCGTGCCCCTCGGCGCCCCGGTCGACCTCACCGTGCAGTCCGCCCCCGCCGAGCGGTACGGCACCCTGCGCGGCCGGGTGAAGGCGATCGGACGGAGCGCGCAGAACACCCAGAAGGTCGCCGGTTTCCTCGGGGACAAGGAGCTCGCCGCGCGGTTCACCGAGGACGGGCCGCCCGTGGCCGTCCTCGTACGCCTCGAACACGCCACCGGCACCCGGTCCGGCTACGCCTGGTCGAAGGAGGGCCCGCCCTTCGCCCTCGACTCCATGACCCCGGCCACCGGCGCCTTCCACCTCGCCGAGCAGCACCCGATCGATTGGCTGCTTCCGTGACCGCACCGCAC
>NZ_JASKYR010000957.1:0-2746 GCF_041028215.1 Streptomyces flavofungini | reverse complement strand
GTCCGATCGGCTAGATTCCCCCCCCCCCCCCCCCCCCCCCCCCCCCCCCCCCCCCCCCCCCCCCCCCCCCCCCCCCCCCCCCCGCCGGTGTTCCCCCGCACGATCCCTCCCGACCGGCGCCTCCGCTGACGCGATCCGACGGGAATCTAGCCGATCGGACCACCACGCGTTCGAGAGTTGCGCAATATGGCTGTAATGAGCCTGGCGCAGGCATTACGGTCGATCCACCGCGCGCCGGGTGCACCAGCTCGGGGCGCTCCACGGGGGGCAGATCACGCATGGACGCGACCGGTGCAAGAGCGTATCCCCACGACGTCTTCATCTCCTACAGCCACCAGTTGGACGATGTACCGGCGGCGGCCTTCCAGGCGGCGGTGGAGCACTTCGGACGACCGTTCTACCGTTCGCGCGACCTGCGCACCTTCAGGGACAAGACCAACCTCACGGCGAGCCCCCACCTGTGGCGGGACATCGAGAAGGCGCTGAGCGAGTCCGCGTGGCTCATCGTCATGGCCTCGCCGAAGGCGGCGGACTCCCCCTGGGTGTGCAAGGAGATCCAGTGGTGGCTCGATCACCGTGACACCGGCACGATGCTCTTCGCGTGGACGGCCGGAACGATCGCCTGGGACGCGGCGGCGGGCGACTTCGACTGGGAGTCGACCGACGCGCTGCCCAAGACCGTGCTCACGGGCGCCTTCGCGTACGAACCGCGCTGGGTCGACCTGACCTGGCTCCGTGACCACAAGCGCATATCGCCCCGCCACGACAGGCTCGTACAAGCCGTCGCGGAGTTCGTCGCCCCCATCCGCGGCAGGTCCAAGGCGGACCTCATCGGGGCACACCTGCGGCGTCAGCTCCGTTTCCGGCAGACGGTCACCGCGATCAGCGTCGTCCTGGCGATCCTCCTAGGTGTCTCCGTCGTCGCCGGAGTGCGGGCCGACAGGGCGAGCGACCGGGCCGCCGAGCGCCAGCTCACCGCGACCTCACGGCAGTTGGTGGCGGAGGCGGCGTCGATCCAGGACACCCAGCCCGATCTCGCGCGGCAACTCCTCGTGCAGGCCTACCGGTTGTCCCCCACCGCCCAGGCCGCGGGGGCGCTGATCGCCAGCGCCGCCATCCCCGACGTGCTGCGCACCAGCGGCTTCTCCGGCCCGATCGGCTACAGCCACGACGGGAAGCTGCTCGCCTCCGCGTCGGACGACGGCGTGACGCTGTACGACACCGGATCCAACCGGCGCCTGGGTCTCGTCCGGCCCCAGGGGCGTTCCGTCACCGCTGTCGCGTTCAGCCCGCAGGGGCGGCGGCTCGCCGTGGGCGACGGGGACGGGTACGTACGCCTGTGGGATGTCGCGACACCCGGGAAGCCGCGTCGTCTCGGCACCGTGCGTCCGGATGACGGCGACATCGAAGCGCTGGCGTTCAGTGCGCGCGGGGCACGGCTGGCGCTGATCAGCGGTGCGGCCGTACCGTATGCCGTCGACGTCAGCGATCCGCGACACCCCGAGGTGACGGACTCCGCGCCGGGTACGCCGCTGTCGGGAATCTACGACAGCGTGGCCGTCAGCCCCGACGGCTCCCTGGTCGCGGCGTCGTACGAGGCGGGCAAGGTGAAGGTGTACCGCCTGTCCAAGCGGGGGCGGCTCACCGAGGCGAGCACGAGAACCAGCCCGTCGAACGCGCTCACCTTCAGTCCCGACGGACAGTTCCTGGTGGCCTGCGGCGACGAGGACACGGCACGGGTGTGGGACGTGAGCGATCCGGACCGGCCCGAGCAGGCGGCCTCGCTGAGCGCGCTGTCCTCCCTGGGGATCGGCTCCGTGGCGTTCAACGACCAGGGCACCACGCTCGCGACCGGGGCGGGAGACGGCACGATCCAGCTGTGGGACGTGTCCGACCCGCTGCGCCCGGCGCAGGGCGCCCGCCTCACCGGTCACTCCGGGTCCGTGCACGCGCTGGCGTTCGCCCCGGACGGGCGCACACTGGCGTCGTCGGCGTCCGACGGGGCGACTCTCGACCCGACGGGCACCGAGGCGCGGAACGGCTCGGTGCGGCTGTGGAGTGTGGACGAGGCGCAGCGATCCTCCTCACGGGTGTTCCTGCCGTCGGGCCACATCTCCGGTCAGCCGTTCAGCCGCGACGGAAACACGCTCGTCGGCGGCCTGCCCTCGACGCTGTGGTGGGTCGGCGGCGACGCGCGGCCGGGGCGTCTCGCCACCCTGTCCACCTTCAACGTCGGTGGCCAGCGGGTGTCCTTCAGCCCCGACGGCCGCCGCCTGGCCACCGGTTCTCCCCTCAAGTTGTGGGACGCCTCCGATCCGGCGCGCCCCAAGGAGCTCAAGTCCGCTCAGCCCAAGGAGGGTTCGGACACCGTCGTCTTCAGCCCGGACGGCGCCCTCGTGGCGGTCAGCCAGGAAGTCGGTCTGAAGCACGGTGTGGGCCTGTGGAAGGTGGACGGCTCCGCGTCCCGCCGCCTCTCGGTGCTGCCGGTGGGCGGTTCGACCGACCTGCCCCTCACCTTCCTCGGCGACGGCACGATGCTCGCGACGCTCACCAAGGACGCGAACGACGTGCAGATCTGGGACATCGCCGATCCGGCGCGCCCCGAGCGGGCGGCCACGGTCCGGCTGGGCGCCGCGCGCCCCACCGCCCTGGCGGCTGCCGGGCGGCTGCTGCTCACCGGGGACTCCCATGGGGCGGTGACGGCATGGCGTGTCACCGGCACTTCCACGGTCACCCGGCTCGGCAC
>NZ_JASKYR010000956.1:0-3133 GCF_041028215.1 Streptomyces flavofungini | reverse complement strand
TGCCTCGACCTCGTGGCGACGAACCACCCCGTGGAACGGCTCGGCTCCGTGGCCGCCCTGCGCGCCTGGCTCCTGGGCGCGGACAGCCGGTCGATCTCGCCGTCGACCAGCTCGGCGGTGTACCGGCGTAACGCGTGGAAGTGGTCGAGCCACGGCGGCCCCGCCGCGGCCAGCCGCGCGTCCGGCGGCACGAGGCCCGCGCCCAGGAGCCAGGCGCGCAGGGCGGCCACGGAGCCGAGCCGTTCCACGGGGTGGTTCGTCGCCACGAGGTCGAGGCAGCTGCGCCCGGAGTCGAATCGCAGCTCGTACGGAGCCGGGGCCATGCCCAACGCCATGCGTCTGTCACCGCCTTGGGGGTTACCGTGAGGATTACCGGTGCGTACCCCTACAGTGCCCGTCCCCCGGCGGGTCCGGAACCCCTGCCACCGGGGCGAGACGCTCGCACATGGCCCCGCGACGCCGGGCCATGGCCGGGCGCGGTCCCGGCCGGTTGACTCATCGGCATGACGCGGAAACAGAGGTACGCGGGCCCGGTGCTCGGGGCGGCGACGCTGGCCATGGGCCTGATCGCCGGGACGTTCTACGCCTTCGCGTGCGCCGTGATGCCGGGGCTCGCCCGCAGCGACGACCGCGTGTACATCGCGGTCATGCGGGACATCAACGAGGCCATCCAGAACCCCGTCTTCTTCGCGGGCTTCTTCGGGGCGCTGCTCCTCACGGCGCTCTCGGCCTGGCAGCAGCGGGGGACGCCGCCGCGGTGGTGGGTGCTCGCGGCCCTGCTGGTGTACGCGGCGGCGTTCGTCCTCACGTCGGCGGTGAACGTCCCCCTGAACAACGAGCTCGCGGCGGCGGGCGATCCGGCGGAGCTGCGCGATCCCTCGGCGGTCCGGGAGAGGTTCGAGGACGCGTGGGTGGCGTGGAACGCGGTGCGGGCGGTGCTGTGCTCGGTGGCGTGCGCGTCGCTGGCGCGGGGTCTCGTGCTGTCCGGGCGGGGCCGTCAGTCGGCGTACTTGGAGTCCGCCGCGGGGTCGACGGCGAGGCGGTAGCCGCGCTTGACGACGGTCTGGACCAGCTTCGGCGAGCCGAGGGCGGTCCGCAGGCGTGCCATCGCCGTCTCCACCGCGTGCTCGTCGCGGCCCGCGCCCGGCAGCGCCCGCAGCAGCTCCGCGCGGGCCACCACCCAGCCCGGCCTGCGGGCGAGCGCCCGCAGCAGGGCCATGCCCGCGGGCGGCACGGCCCGCAGCTCCTCGTCGACGACGACGGCGTGGCCGCGGATCTCCATCCGGTGCCCGGCGACGGGCAGCGCSYKCSYGSSRGMGSRSCKGTACGAGGGGGCCGAGCCGGAAGCGCTCGGGCTGCGCGGTGTCCACGCCGCGCGACTGGAGCGGCAGCGCGGTCACCGGCCCGACGCAGGCGGCGAGGACGTCATGGCCGAGGGCGGCGAGGAACTCCTCCGCCATGCCCCGCTCCTCGGCCCGGGAGAGCAGGGAGGCGGCGGCGGGGGCGCTGGTGAAGGTCAGCGCGTCGACGCCGTGTGCGACCGTGGCGTCGAGCAGCCGGTCCACGGGGGCGAGGTCCTCCGGCGGCAGCCAGCGGTAGACGGGCACCCCGACGACCTCCGCTCCCCCGGCCCGCAGCGACTCGACGAAGCCGGGCAGCGGCTCCCCGTGGAGCTGGAGCGCGATGCGCCGCCCCTCGACGCCCTCGCCGAGCAGCCGGTCGAGCACCTCCGCCATGGACTCCGAGGCGGGCGACCACTCCTCGGTGAGTCCGGCGGCCCGTACGGCGCCCTTCACCTTCGGGCCCCGGGCGAGCAGTTCGACGCCGCGCAGACAGCGCAGGAGCGCCTCGCCGTGGCCCCAGCCTTCGGCGGCCTCGATCCAGCCGCGGAATCCGATCGCCGTGGTGGCGATCACGACGTCCGGGGCGTCGTCGATCAGCTCCTTGGTCGCCGCGAGCAGTTCGCTGTCGTCGGCGAGCGGCACGATGCGCAGCGCGGGCGCGTGCAGGACGGCGGCGCCTCGCCGCTGGAGCAGCGCGCCGAGCTCGTCGGCGCGCCGGGCCGCGGTCACGCCGACGGTGAACCCGGCGAGGGGCCCGTACTCCGCGCGCGCGGCCGGGCTCGGGTCGTTCGGAGGATTGGCGTGCATGAGTCCGTCTCGTCTGGGTCCCGCGGTCGGCCGGCTGTTGACGCTCCGAGCCTGTCAACGGCGCGTGACGGGCCCGGTTCACGGTGATGTCCGCCGTGTTACGTCACACCTCGGCATAGCTGAGCTGCGGCTTCGCCTCGGCGTCCGTACCGGAGACCCTACGGCCCGGCGCGGGCCGCCGGCGAAGGTATACGGCCCAGGTGACGCCCGCGCACACCCCGTAGAAGACGAGGAAGGCGGCGTAGGCGCCGGTGCCCGAACCCACCGTCTGGAAGGACTGCCGCAGGGCGAGGTTGATGCCGAGCCCGCCGAGCGCGCCGACGGCCCCGATCAGCCCCATGGCGGCCCCGGAGAGCCGCCGTCCGTAGGCGGCGGCCGCTTCCCCGGTGAGCCCGAGGCCCTCCCCCTTGGCCTGGAAGATGCCCGGGATCATCTTGTACGTGGAGCCGTTGCCGAGTCCGGTGAGCACGAACAGCGCGACGAACGCGCCGACGAACAGGGGCAGCGACTCCCGCTCGGAGGCGATGACGACGACGCCGGTCGCGGCGCCCATGGCGAGGAAGTTGGCGAGGGTGATGCGTGCCCCGCCGTACCGGTCGGCGAGCCGCCCGCCCACCGGCCGGATCAGCGAGCCGAGCAGCGGCCCGACGAAGGTGAGCTGGGCGGCTTCCAGCGGCGTACGCCCGAACTGCGTCTGGAGGACGAGCCCGAAGGCGAAGCTGTACCCGATGAAGGAGCCGAAGGACCCCACGTACAGCAGCGCCATCACCCACGTGTGTCCCTGCCGCACGGCGGCCTTGGCGGCCCCGGTGTCATTGCGCACCGAGGAGATGCTGTCCATGTACCGGGCGGCGCAGACGACGGAGACGAGGATGAGCGGAATGTAGATCCCGAGGACCACCCGCGGCCCGCCGCTCGCCCCGATGACGGCGAGCCCGACGAGCTGCACGACGGGCACCCCGATGTTGCCGCCCCCGGCGTTG
>NZ_JASKYR010000955.1:0-1858 GCF_041028215.1 Streptomyces flavofungini | reverse complement strand
GCTCGGGATCGAGCAGCAGCCGCCGCCGCAGGCGCCGCCGCCGTCGCGCCGGTGACTCCGCCGAGGGCGAGCCCGGCGACGGCGACCCGGAGCGCACGGTCGTCAAGGTCCGCGAGCCGCGGGAACGGCGTGCGAAGGACGCGGAGCGCGAGCCCGGCACCGGTGCCGACGAGGTCCAGTCCATCAAGGGCTCGACGCGCCTCGAGGCCAAGAAGCAGCGCCGCCGCGAGGGCCGCGAGCAGGGCCGCCGCCGGGTGCCGATCATCACCGAGGCCGAGTTCCTGGCCCGCCGTGAGGCCGTCGAGCGCGTGATGGTCGTCCGCCAGAACGGCGAGCGCACCCAGATCGGCGTGCTTGAGGACAATGTGCTCGTCGAGCACTACGTCAACAAGGAGCAGGCCACCAGCTACGTGGGCAACGTCTACCTGGGCAAGGTCCAGAACGTACTGCCCTCCATGGAGGCCGCCTTCATCGACATCGGCAAGGGACGCAACGCCGTCCTGTACGCCGGTGAGGTCAACTTCGAGGCGCTCGGCATGGCCAACGGGCCGCGCCGCATCGAGTCCGCCCTGAAGTCCGGCCAGTCGGTCCTCGTGCAGGTCACCAAGGACCCGATCGGCCACAAGGGCGCCCGCCTGACCAGCCAGGTCTCGCTGCCGGGCCGCTATCTGGTGTACGTGCCCGAGGGCTCGATGACCGGCATCAGCCGCAAGCTGCCCGACACCGAGCGCGCGCGCCTGAAGACCATCCTCAAGAAGATCGTCCCCGAGGACGCGGGCGTCATCGTGCGCACCGCCGCCGAGGGCGCGAGCGAGGACGAGCTGCGCCGTGACGTCGAGCGGCTCCAGGCGCAGTGGGAGGACATCCAGAAGAAGGCCAAGATGTCCACCACCAGCTCGCCGAGCCTGCTGTACGGCGAGCCGGACATGACGGTCCGCGTCGTCCGCGACATCTTCAACGAGGACTTCTCCAAGGTCATCGTCAGCGGCGACGAGGCGTGGGAGACCATCCACGGCTACGTCTCGCACGTCGCGCCCGACCTCGCGGACCGCCTCTCGCGCTGGACCTCCGAGGTCGACGTCTTCGCGACGTACCGCATCGACGAGCAGCTCGCGAAGGCCCTGGACCGCAAGGTCTGGCTGCCGAGCGGCGGCTCGCTGGTGATCGACAAGACCGAGGCGATGATCGTCGTCGACGTCAACACCGGCAAGTTCACCGGCCAGGGCGGCAACCTCGAAGAGACCGTCACGAGGAACAACCTGGAGGCGGCCGAGGAGATCGTGCGCCAGCTCCGGCTGCGCGACCTCGGCGGCATCGTCGTCATCGACTTCATCGACATGGTCCTTGAGTCGAACAGGGACCTGGTGCTGCGGCGCCTCCTGGAGTGCCTGGGCCGGGACAGGACCAAGCACCAGGTGGCCGAGGTCACCTCGCTCGGCCTGGTCCAGATGACCCGCAAGCGGGTGGGCCAGGGGCTCCTGGAGTCCTTCTCCGAGACCTGCGTGCACTGCAACGGCCGCGGCGTCATCGTGCACATGGAGCAGCCCACCTCCGCCGGTGGCGGCGGCAAGCGCAAGAAGCGCGGGCGCGGCGGCTCCGAGCAGGCCGACCACGGCCACGACCACACGCACGAGATCGAGCACGAGGCTCTGGACGGCGCCGAGGGCGTCGAGACCGAGGCCGAGGTCGCCGCGGAGGCCGCCGCCCCGGTGGCGCTCCCGGAGCCGGAGTTCGTCGCGGACGAGGAGCTGTACAGCAGCGCCGCCGAGGCCGAGGCCGCCGCGTCCCGCAGCGGCCGCTCGCGCCGCCGCGCGACCCGCAGGGCCTCCGCTCCCGCGGGCGCTCCCCGGGCGGAGGC
>NZ_JASKYR010000954.1:0-2566 GCF_041028215.1 Streptomyces flavofungini | reverse complement strand
GGCCAGACCGGCCTCGACGACTACGACCTGACGCTGCCCTGGGTCGTCGAGCTGCGCACGCCGGACGGCGGCACCAACTACGCCGTCGCCCTGACCTACAACGAGAAGGCGCCGGGGCACATGGACGTCACCAAGGGCTGGCTCGGGCTGCGCCCGGCCGACGCCCGCACGCTGCACGACCGGGTCGCCCCGGGCGATGTGATCACCGTCCGGGCCGGTGGTCCCGCGGGCTGATCCGTACTGTCAGCGCCCGCCAGTAGGCTGTCCGTCATGGCCGACCCTTCCAGCTACCGCCCCAAGCCGGGACAGATCCCCGACGCCCCGGGGGTCTACAAATTCCGCGACGAGCACCGCCGGGTGATCTATGTCGGGAAGGCCAAGAGCCTGCGCCAGCGCCTGGCGAACTACTTCCAGGACCTGGCGGGCCTCCACCCCCGCACGCGCTCCATGGTCACGACCGCCGCCTCCGTCGAATGGACCGTGGTCAACAACGAGGTCGAGGCGCTCCAGCTCGAATACTCCTGGATCAAGGAGTTCGACCCCCGGTTCAACGTCAAGTACCGCGACGACAAGAGCTACCCCTACCTCGCGGTGACGCTGAACGAACAGTTCCCGCGCGTGCAGGTGATGCGCGGCCACAAGAAGAAGGGCGTGCGGTACTTCGGCCCGTACAGCCACGCCTGGGCCATCCGCGACACCGTCGACCTGCTGCTGCGCGCCTTCCCGGTGCGCACCTGCTCCGCGGGCGTGTTCAAGAACGCCGCCCGCACCGGCCGTCCCTGCCTGCTCGGGTACATCGGCAAGTGCTCGGCGCCCTGTGTGGGGCGCGTCACCCCCGAGGAGCACAGGGAGCTCGCCGAGGACTTCTGCGACTTCATGGCGGGCCGCACCGGCACGTACATCCGCCGCCTGGAGCGGCAGATGGCCGAGGCCGCCGAGGAGATGGAGTACGAGAGGGCGGGGCGCCTGCGCGACGACATAGAGGCGCTCAAGAAGGCGATGGAGAAGAGTGCCGTCGTCCTCGCCGACGCCACCGACGCCGACCTCATCGCCCTCGCCGAGGACGAGCTGGAGGCCGCCGTCCAGATCTTCCACGTCCGGGGCGGCCGGGTGCGGGGCCAGCGCGGCTGGGTCACCGACAAGGTCGAGGCGGTCACCAGCGGCGACCTGGTCGAACACGCCCTCCAGCAGCTGTACGGCGAGGAGAGCGGTGACACCGTGCCCAAGGAGGTGCTGGTGCCCGCCCTGCCCGACCCGCTGGAGCCGGTGCAGGAGTGGCTCACCGAGCGCCGCGGCGCCAATGTCTCGCTGCGCATCCCGCAGCGCGGCGACAAGAAGGCCCTCATGGAGACCGTCGCGCGGAACGCGCAGCAGTCCCTCGTCCTGCACAAGACCAAGCGCGCCTCCGACCTCACCACGCGCTCGCGCGCCCTGGAGGAGATCGCCGCCGCGCTGGAGCTGGACAGCGCCCCGCTGCGTATCGAGTGCTACGACATCTCGCATCTCCAGGGCGACGACGTCGTGGCCTCGATGGTGGTCTTCGAGGACGGTCTGGCCCGCAAGAGCGAGTACCGCCGCTTCCAGATAAAGGGCTTCGAGGGCCAGGACGACGTCCGCTCCATGCACGAGGTGATCACCCGCCGTTTCCGGCGCTACCTCTCCGAGAAGGAGCGCACCGGTGAGTGGTCGCCCGAGGACGCGGAGGACGGCGAGGGCGGCGAGGTCGGTCCCGCGGGCCTCATCGAGGAGGACGGGCGGCCCAAGCGGTTCGCGTATCCGCCGCAGCTCGTCGTGGTCGACGGCGGCCAGCCGCAGGTCGCCGCCGCCAAGCGGGCCCTGGACGAGCTGGGCATCGACGACATCGCGGTCTGCGGCCTGGCCAAGCGCCTGGAGGAGGTCTGGGTCCCGGACGAGGACGACCCGGTGATCCTTCCCCGCACCAGCGAGGGGCTCTACCTCCTCCAGCGCGTGCGGGACGAGGCGCACCGCTTCGCCATCACCTACCAGCGCACCAAGCGGGCCAAGCGGTTCAAGGCGGGGCCGCTGGACGAGGTGAAGGGCCTGGGCGACGCCCGCAAGCGGACGCTGATCAAGCACTTCGGCTCCGTGAAGCGGCTCCGCGCGGCGACGATCGACCAGATCTGCGAGGTCCCCGGGGTGGGCCGCAAAACGGCCGAGGCCATCGTGATCGCCCTGTCCCAGTCCGCACCCGCCGCCCCCGCGATCAACATGACGACCGGCGAGATCCTGGACGACGAGCCCGCGGAGCCCACGGCACCGGACGGCACGGGCCCCGCCGCGACTGACGTGGAGCCCGCCGGGGCTGACGCTGAGCTTGCCGGGAGTGGCGTTGAGTCCGCCAGGACCGGCGTGGACTCTGTCGCGACCAGCGCGGAGTCCCCTGAGACCGGCACGGTGCCTGCTGCCCCCAGCACGGAGTTTCCCGGCAGCGTCGCAGAGCCCGCGGCGACCAGCGCAGAGCCCGCGGCGACCAGCGCAGAGCCCGCGGCGACCAGCGCGGAGCACGCCGCGACCGGCGTGGAGTCCCACGGGAACGGGACGGAGC
>NZ_JASKYR010000953.1:0-2016 GCF_041028215.1 Streptomyces flavofungini | reverse complement strand
ACCCCCGACCCCGTTCAGACCCAGCGCGACTGGAACGACACCTACCAGGCCCTCGCGCGCACCCCGGGCGCCGGGAACACCGCCCTGCGGCGGCGGCTCATCGGACTCTCGCGGCGCCTCGCCCGGGACGTGCTCCGCTCCGAGCGCGCCGACCTGCGCCGACGCACTCAGAACCCGTCATGACCCGCCGGGGCCGCCGGGCACCGGCCCGGCGGCCAGGAGTGCGTCCCAGTCCTGGGCGGCGGCCCAGTCGGTGAAGCCGCGCCAGCCGACCTCGGGGTAGTCGCGGCGCAGCCCGGCGACGTCCACGTCCAGGCCGTGCGCGGTGAAGTACGCGAACATGTCCGCGAGGTCGGCCGACCAGTTCCGCACGGCGTCCACCGGCACGTGCCGGTGCGCCACGGGCCGACCGGTGGCGACCGAGAGCACCTCCGCCATCCGGGCGGGTGTGAGCACGTCGGACGCGATGTCGACGCGCCGCCCCGCGAACGCCTCGCGGCGCCCGATGACCAGCGCCGCGAACGCGCCGATGTCGGCGGCGGAGATGAGCGTGAGCGGCCGGTCGGCGGGCATGGGCCAGGCGAACACGCCCTCGCGCAGGCCCTCCAGGGTCCAGCCGTGGGCGTAGTTGTCCATGAACGCGGCCGGGGCGATGACCGTCCAGGGCACGTCGACCGCGCCGAGGTGCTCCTCGATCCGGCGCTTGCTCTCGTAGTGCGGGACGCCGGTCCCGCGGTCGGCGTGGGCCGCCGACGTGAACACGATGTGGCCGGTCCGCGCCCGCACCGCGGCGTCGACGAGGGCGACGCCCTGGCGGGCCTCCGTGCGGACCGAGGTGCCGAACGGTGTGGTGACGGCGAACAGCGAGTCCGCGCCGGCGAGTGCGGTCTCCAGGGCCGCCGGGTCGTCGAAGTCGGCGCGGCGGACCTCGGCACCGAGGCGGCGCAGGGCGTCCGCGGCGGGCGATGCGGGATCGCGGGTGAGGGCACGCACCCGGTGCCCGGACGAGAGCAGCGCGCGGGCGGTGGCCCCGCCCTGGGCACCGGTGGCCCCGGTGACGGCGACGGTCAGCATGGTTCTCCCCCGTGGGTCCGTGAATCCGTGAATCCGTGGATCGTGCCCTTTATCTGCGTGGCGCAGTTATTGCGGCACGCAGGGAATCGTAGACCACACCGGACAACATTGCTGCGTTACGCAGATTTTTGCTCCGGGTCTCCGGTGGACGCCCGGGACCGGCCTCAGTCCACGTCCGCCCGCGACTCCCCCATCTTCAGACCGTCGATCCAGTTGATGGACGCGGTGCTCGCGTCGGTCCCCCAGTAGGTGCCCCAGCGCGGCTTGTTGCCCAGGTCGTCCCACGTACGGGCTCCGGTGCGGGAGGCGATCTCCCGGCCGTCCAGGTAGACGGAGAGCCTGCCGGAGCCGCCGGAGCTGGTGGTGACGCCGAGCTGGACGGAGTGCCAGGCACCGGCCGACCAGGCCGCCGAGCCGATGGAGATCCACTCCTCGCCCGGGGCGACGTACCAGACCTTCAGCTTCCCGTCCTCCACCTTCATGAGCACGGGGTAGTTCTGGCTGTGCTGGTCGTTGGTGCCGTTGGACTTCCACTGGAAGACGGTCTGGGCGTCGCCCGTCTTTGTCATGGAGTCCCAGCCGAACCAGTACGTACGGCCGTCCTTGAAGGCGTACTCGCCGCTCGCGGTGCGTACATTGTGCGCCTCGCAGCGGGGCACGCCGATGGGCTTGTTGAACTTGAAGATGTCGCCGCGCGAACCGCCCCAGTTGTCCACGGTGACGCTGCCCGGCGCGTCGCACAGGGTCGTTCCGAAGACACCCGGGCCATGGGAGGCGTCACCGTCCCACACGACGCTCCTGGCGGGCGGGGCCCCTGAGCCGACGGCCGGAAGACCGAGGGACTGGGGAGCGGCGAGGGCCCACGCGGCGAGGGCGGCCACGGCGGTGCCCGCGGTCGGGATCAGGGTCTTGCCGGTCCAGTTCACGGTGCTGCTCCTGGGG
>NZ_JASKYR010000952.1:0-2105 GCF_041028215.1 Streptomyces flavofungini | reverse complement strand
CCGGTGGACAGCTTCCACAGGATCCCGTTGACCACCTGCCGGCGATCCCGCACCGGACGACCCATCCGCGGTGGAGCCAGAAACGGCTCGATCACCGCCCACGACTCATCAGTCAGCTCATGACGACGCACCACGAACAGACCAACGACCACAGCACTTTGCGGACACGACCTAGGACCCGCAGCCGGGACCTGCGCGTCCCGGGCGGCCTCACCGCCGCAGCATCGTCACCACCGCCGCGCCGCCGAGGCCGATGTTGTGCGTGAGGCCGACCCGTGCGTCCGCCACCTGCCGGGGTCCGGCCTCACCGCGGAGCTGGCCGACCACTTCGGCGACCTGCGCGAGACCGGTGGCGCCGAGGGGGTGGCCCTTGGAGATCAGGCCGCCCGAGGGGTTCACCACCCAGCGTCCGCCGTACGTCGTCGCGCCGCTCTCGACGAGCTTGCCCGACTCCCCGGGCCCGCACATGCCGAGCGCCTCGTAGGTGAGGAGTTCGTTGACGGAGAAGCAGTCGTGCAGCTCGACGACGTCCACGTCCTCGATGCCGAGGCCGGAGCCCTCGTACACCCGGCGGGCCGCCTCCCGCGACATCGGCTGCCCGACGACGTCGACGCACGAGCCCGAGGCGAAGGACGCGGCGGTGTCGGTGGTCATGGCCTGGGCGGCGATCTCCACGGCCCGTCCTGCGAGGCCGTGGAGCCGGACGAACCGCTCGGAGACGACGACGGCGGCGGCCGAACCGTCGGACGTCGGCGAGCACTGGAGCTTGGTGAGCGGCCGGTGGATGGTCTTGGCGGCGAGGATCTCCTCGACGGTGTACTCGTCCTGGAACTGCGCGTACGGGTTGGCCGTCGAGTGCCGGTGGTTCTTGGCGCCGACGGCGGCGAGCTGCGCCTCGGTCGTGCCGTACCGCTCCATGTGCTCGCGGGCCGCGTTGCCGAAGATCTGCGCGGTCGGCGGGGTCATCTCGAAGCCGTGCCGGGCGGCCATGACGCCGTAGTGCCGGGCGACCGGGGAGGTCTTGAAGTCACCGCCGTCACTGCCGCCGCCGAGCGCGCCGCGCGTCATCTTCTCGAAGCCGAGCGCCAGCACGCAGTCGCTGAGACCGCCCTCGACGAACTGGCGCGCCATCATGAGCGCGGTCGCGCCCGTCGCGCAGTTGTTGTTGACGTTGTAGACGGGGACGCCGGTCAGGCCCAGCTCGTAGACGGCGCGCTGCCCGGCGGTCGAGGCCTGGAAGCAGTAGCCGACGGCGGCCTGCTCGACCTGGTCGTACGGGATACCGGCGTCCTCAAGCGCCTTGGTACCGGCCTCCTTCGCCATGTCCCAGTACTGCCAGTCACGCGTCTGGGGCTTCTCGAACCTGGTCATGCCGACACCGACGACGTACGCCTTCATCAGGGTCCCTTCCATCACGGGGTGCGCTTCAGTCACGGGGCAGGCCGAGGATGCGCTCGGCGACGACGTTGAGCTGGACCTGGGTGGTGCCGCCCGCGATGGTCAGGCAGCGGGACATCAGGAAGCCGTGCAGCGCCCGCTCCCCCGCGCCCTCGCGGACCGCGCCCGCCTCGCCGAGCAGTTCGAGGGCCAGTTCGGCGACCTTCTGCTGGTGCGGGGTCTGGATGAGTTTGCGCACGGCGGCGCCCGCGCCCGGCTCGGCGCCCGCGACCTGCTGGAGGGTGGTGCGCAGGGTGATGCACGCGAGGGCGTGCGCCTCCGCCGCGAGGGCGCCGATACGGGCGCGGTGGGCGCCGTCGAGGCCGGTGGCGCGCGCGATGAGCGCTTCGAGGCCGGTGTCGAAGGTGAGCTGGTCGGCCATGTGGACCCGTTCGTCGCCGAGCGTGGTGCGGGCCACGCGCCAGCCGTCGTCGATCTTGCCGACGACCGCGTCCTCGGGCAGGTGTACGTCGTCGAAGTACACCTCGTTGAAGAGGGAGTCCCCGGTGATCTCCTTCAGCGGCCGGATGTCGATGCCGCCGTCGCGCGCGGCGCCCGCCTTCATGTCGACGATGAAGTAGGTGAGCCCCTTGTGCTTGGGGGCCGCGGGGTCGGTCCGGGCGAGCAGGATGCCGTAGTCGGCCCACTGGGCCGCGCTCGTCCACACC
>NZ_JASKYR010000951.1:0-2208 GCF_041028215.1 Streptomyces flavofungini | reverse complement strand
CCATGCCCCGATCGCTCCCCCGTCCCCCGGCCTCTCAACCCTGGGAGCGGTCGTCCAGCAGTTCCAGGACGTCCCGCTCCGACCAGTGCCCGGCGGCGCCGGGACAGCGCGCGACGTACGCGGCGACGGCGCCCGTGTCCCACGCCCCCGTGGCCACGAGCCCCGCGGCGAGGAACCGCAGGTAGGCGGCGGACGGCGCGACCCCCGGCACATCGGTGACACCCCAGGGGGCCGTGAAGGTCAGCACGGGCACCCCGTCGATGTCGCCCGCGCGCACGAGCGTCTCGTACCGCCCGTCGCCCAGGACGGAACGCCCCGAGGAGAGCACCTCACCGAGGTCGAGGTCCGCGTCCGCGCCCGGCCGCCGGTACATCTCCTGCGCCGCGATGTCGGAGAACTGCTCCACCGTCACCAGATGCGCCCTGGCCAGTACGCGCCCCGCCGCACCGGGGTCGTAGAAGGCGCGGCCACCGCCCCACACGGGCGACCGGGTCGCGAAATACATCACCCCGTCGAGTCCGACGGGCACGGACGCGGCGGGCATCGCGGGGTCACGGCACCCCGGGTACTCCCGCGCCCCGCCCGGGGGCCGTCCGCCCCGTACATAGGCGGCGAGCCGCTCCAGGTGGATGTTGGAGCCGTAGGCCGCGTACCAGACCCGCCCGGCCCGGGGACCGGGCGGAACGGCCGCGCCGAACCCTCCCACGACGGTCACGCGCCGCCCGCCTCCCGGTAGGCCGCCCCGAGCGCCACCAGGCTCCGGCCCAGGTCGGCGCAGTTCACCGAGGCGTAGCTGACCACGAGCGCCGGGGGGCGTGTGGTGTCCGCCAGGGTGTAGAAGCCGCCGCCGCGGACCAGCACCGAGCGGGCGCGGGCCGCGCGGACCAGGGCCTGTTCGTCCACGTGCGGCGGGAGCTGGAGGTAGGCCTGGAGACCGCTGTCCCGGCCCAGGAGGCGGGCGCCGGGCAGGTGGGCCGCGACATGGCGCCGGACGACACCCCTGCGCTTGTGGAACTCCGTGCGCATCTTGCGCTGGTGGCGGTCGAGGGCGCCGGTGTCCACGAACCGGGCGAGCGCGAGCTGTTCGATGCCGGAACAGCCGATGTCCCAGCCCGCCCTGACGTGCTCGACCGACGCCATCAGCTCCGAGGGGGCGGCCAGCCAGCCGAGGCGCAGGGCGGGGGCGAGGATCTTGCTCGCGCTGCCCGCGTAGACCACCCGGTCGGGGGCCAGGCTCTGGAGGGCGGGCACGCGGTCGGAGCGGTGCAGGAAGGCGCTGTCGAAGTCGTCCTCCAGGATGTAGCCGTCCACCCGGCGCGCCCAGTCGATGAGCCGTCGGCGGCGGGCCTGGCTGAGCCGGGAGCCGGTCGGGAAGTGGTTGGCGGGCGTCATGAGCACGGCGCGTACGCCGCTGCGCTCCAACAGGTCCACGCGCAGCCCGTCCTGGTCGACCGGTATGCCCACCGGACGCAGCCCCGAGCTGGTGACGAACTCGCGCTCGCCCGGGTGCCCGGGGTCCTCCACGGCCAGCGCCCCGTGGCCCCGGTTGATGAGCACGTTGCAGATGAGGGCGAGGCCCTGGGCGAAGCCGGCGGTCAGCATGAGGTCCTCGGGGCGCGTCCGCACGCCCCGCACCCGCCCGAGGTAGCCGGTCAGGACGTGCCGGGTCAGCGGCACGCCGGACGGCGGGGCGTAGCTCAGCTCCTGGCGGCCCGCGTCGTTGACCACGGCGGTGACGCAGCGGATCCAGTCCTGGCGGGGGAAGGCCGCGATGTCCGACGTGCCGGTGCGCAGGTCCCACATCGATCCGGCGGCGTCGCGGTCGCGGTCGGGCGACACGAGCGTGGGGACCGCCTGGGAGGCGGGCGGCTCCGCGATGGTGGTGCCGGAACCGCGTTTCGTCAGGAGGTACCCCTCGGCGGTGAGCTGCTCGTACGCCTCCACGACGACGCTGCGGGAGACCCCGAGGTCCTGGGCGAGCTGGCGCGTCGAGGGGATGCGGGTGCCGGGGCGCAGGGTGCCGTTCTCCACCGAACGGCGGAGCGAGTTACGTACTTGTACCGCCAGCGGGAGCCGCGACGTCCGGTCCACGGTGAGTGCGAGCTGCCACGACAAGTGGTCTTCTCTCTGCCGGTCGAAGTGGTATGGCCAGGCATTCTGACATCTGATGAAGTCGTTCCGCACACAACATTCGCCGCTCCGGGGGGA
>NZ_JASKYR010000950.1:0-2594 GCF_041028215.1 Streptomyces flavofungini | reverse complement strand
CTTGTACAGGTCGTCGAGGGGCTGGCACTCGTAGCGGACGGGGCGGCCGAGCTGTTCGGTGATGATGCGCGCCAGGTCGTTGTACGACAGGTCCTGCGGGCCGAGGACCGGGACGCTGCCGGAGCCGGTCCACGAGCGGTCGCGCAACAGACCCGCGGCGACGGCCGCGATGTCGGCGACGGCGACGAGCGGGGCCTTGTGGTCGCCGTCCACGGCGTCGGTGAAGACGCCCTTCTCGCGGATCGAGTCGGCCTCCTCCAGGACGTTCTCGAAGAAGGAGGGGTTGGCGAGGGCGCGGTAGGCGACGCCGGTCGCGGAGATGAGGTCGTCCATCGCGAGCGAGGCGGTGACGAGTCCCGCGCGGTCGGCGACCGGGGTGCCCCGGCCGAGGGCGGAGACACCGACGACGTGCCCGACGCCGTGTGCCGTGAACGCCTCCACGGCCGGGCGTGAGAAGCCGCGGTAGGCCTCCTCCGGGGTGCGGGAGGAGTCCGGGGGCACGAGCCAGAACACGGCGTCGGCGCCCTCGAAGGCGCGGTCGACGACGGCGGCGTCACCGTGCGAGCCGACGACCACGTCGACGCGGTCGCGTACCGCCCCGGGCAGCCGCGCGGGGTCGCGGACCACCACGCGTACGGCTTCGGCGTGCGGGGAGTCGAGGAGCAGCGGCAGCAGGTGGCGGCCGATGTTTCCGGTGGGAGCGGTGACAACGATCATGCGGACCTCGTGAATTCGGTGCTGTTGGTGCTGAATTTCGGTACGTCACTCATCCTGCGGAGGACCACGTGTTGCCACAATGGGAACTTCAGCACGCAATACTTGCCTGAAGTGGAATGATGCCGATGACCAGCCAAGACCCCGTGATCGACGCCCAGCTCGCGGTCGCCCTCAATGCCTTGCTGGCCGAGGAGAGCGTCACGCGTGCCGCCGCCCGGCTGCACACCTCGCCCGCCGCCATGAGCCGCACCCTCGCGCGCCTGCGCCGCACCCTTCAGGACCCCTTGCTCGTCCGGGCGGGCCAGACGATGGTTCCCACGCCCCGCGCGCGGGCCCTGCGGGAGGAGGCGGCGGCGGTGGTGCGGAGCCTCGGGACGCTGCTCAGTCCCGGCGCCCGGGTCGACCCGGCGGACCTCCGGAGCACCTTCACCCTCCAGACGGCGGACCTGGTCGGTGCGGCGCTGGCGCCCGGGCTCCTCGAACTCGTCCGGCGGGAGGCACCGGGTGTCTCCCTGCGGTTCAGGGCCGAGGAATGGGAGGCCGGTCCCGCCCTGCGGGACGGGCGGATCGATCTGGAGGTCGGGGCCATCGGCCATGTCGACCCCGAGACCCTGGTCGAGGAGCTGCTGACCCTGCGGATGGCCGCGGCCGTCCGGCCGGGGCACCCCCTGACGGAGGGGGAGTTGACCCCCGAGCGGCTCGCCGCCGCCGAGCATGTGGTGGTCAGCCGCCGTGGCCGGTTCAGCGGCCCGCTGGACACCGCCCTCGCCGAGCGGGGCCTGCGCAGGCGCGTCGCCGTCGTCCTGCCGAGCCATCTCGCCGCGCTGACGCTCGCCGCGCGCAGCGACGCGGTGTGCCTGATGCCGACCACGCCGGCCGGTGCGCCCGCCTCACCCCTCACGGACGCCGCGACCGGCCTCGGTCTGCGCCTTCTGGACATTCCGCTGCCGCTGCCCCCGCTGACCATCGGCATGGCGTTCCATCCCCGGCACACGGCGGACGGCGGCCATCACTGGCTGCGCGACGCCGTTCGGCGGACCCTTGGCGCACCCGCGGGAATCACCGGCGCCGCGCCGGAGAACTGAAGCGGGGAAGGAAAGGGACCGAGGGCGCCAAGAAAGGGGTGAGGGGTAATGGCGATGCGCTTCACGCGCGCCGCGATTACCCCTCACCACAGAATTCAGCGGTCCGTTCTCACCGCTCCCGGTCAACCGCCGACGTACCAGCTGAATCCGCCGGAGGCGGCGACGGCGAGCACCACGATGAAGAGCACCACGTCGACGATGCCCAGGATGATGCCCGCCTTCGCCATGCCGCCACCGCTGCCCCTGACGGCCTTCTGCCGCAGGGCGATCGCGCCGAAGACGATCGCCAGCGGCCCGAGCACGAAGCTGAGCAAGAACAGACCCACGATGCCGCATACGAGTCCGGCCACCGCGAAGCCATTGGTGCGCGCACCGGAAGAAGCCGCTGATGAACCACCGTAAGCAGACATGGCCACCCCTTGGAGATCGCGTTCCAGTTGTGCGTGACATGAATCCGTGTTCCCCGGAACAGCTTCCATAGACGGTGCACGCGAAGTGGTGCGACGGGAGACGGTGCACACGGAGCGGTGCGACCGGGAGACCGTACGCGGCCCGGTCTCCCCCGCGCCCCCCCCTCGGGGCCACGGCCAAGATGGTCCGCACCAAGTCCTTGACGCGGCCTGCGATGCTCCCTTAAATCAAGTAGTGAACGAAGCGGCGGAGTTGATCGCCCGGCGCGTTCACTTTTCGACACCCGCTTGTCATGCGCACGTCCAACTGCCCCAACGCGGCGACAAGCGACCGCACTTCGCACCCCCCACTCCCTCGCACCCCCACGTGAAGCGATGTGAT
>NZ_JASKYR010000095.1:0-13895 GCF_041028215.1 Streptomyces flavofungini | reverse complement strand
CTCCAGGCGTGCCTGAGCGAGCACCGGCGTCATGTCCTGGTCCTCCGCCGCGGCGAGCACTCCGGCGGGCGAGGCGTGGCCGCTCAGCGCCCGCAGCGTCGCGATCGTCGGCGGCATCATGAGGAGCTCGCCCTCGTCGTAGCGGGCGGCGGCCTCCGCCGGGCGGATCCAGACCGTACGGTCGGCCTCCGTGGAGGCGTTGCGGGTGCGCTGCCCCTCGGGGAGCGCCGCCACGAAGAAGAACGTGTCGTAGCGCCTGGGCTCGAACTCCGGGGTGATCCAGCGGGCCCAGGCGGCCAGCAGGTCGCTGCGCAGGTGCAGGCCCCTGCGGTCGAGGAACTCCGCGAAGGAGACGTCACGGGCCACCAGGGCCTCGCGGTCGGCCTCCCAGTCCTCGCCCGTGGTGTCGCCCACGACCGTCTCCGGGGTCGGCCCCGCGAGCAGCACGCCCGCTTCCTCGTACGTCTCACGGACCGCCGCGCAGACGATCGCCTGGGCCGCGGCCTCGTCGTCGACGCCGAGGCGGGCCGCCCACCACGCGCGCGTGGGGCCCGCCCAGCGCACCAGGCGGTCGTCGTCGCGCGGGTCGACGCCGCCGCCCGGGTACGCGTACGCGCCTCCGGCGAAGGCCATGGAGGCGCGTCTGCGCAGCATGTGTACTTCGGGCCCGCCGTGCGGCCCGTTGTGCGATCCGGAGTGCTCCGTCCCGCCGCGGCCGTCCCTGAGCAGCATGACGGTCGCGGCGCGGCGCGGGGTCGCCGGAGTCAGCTCACCGCTCGCGAGTGCGCGGATGCGGTCGGGCCACTCCGGGGGGTACCACTGCCCATTTGCCATGGGCGGAGGCTATCCCCTGGTGGGCTGATGTTCGAGAGGCAACAATCGGGCCCTACGGGATGACCCGCCACGCCGCTCGGGCCCAACAAGGGGACCCGCCACTCCGCTCGGGCCCTACGGAAGGCCCCGGGCCGTCGCGCGGCGGCTCAGGCCTCCGTCAGTTCCACCTGGAACTCGACCTCGACCGGAGCGTCGAGCGGCAGCACGGCGACGCCCACGGCGCTGCGGGCGTGCACGCCCTTGTCGCCGAGCACCTCACCGAGGAGCTCGCTGGCGCCGTTGATCACTCCGGGCTGGCCGGTGAAGTCCGGGGCGGAGGCGACGAAGCCGACGACCTTCACGACGCGCGCGACACGGTCCAGGTCACCGGCGACCGACTTCACCGCGGCCAGCGCGTTCAGCGCGCAGACGCGGGCCAGGTCCTTGGCCTCCTCCGGCGTGACCTCGGCACCGACCTTTCCGGTCACGGCGAGCTTGCCGTCCACCATGGGGAGCTGCCCCGCGGTGTAGACGTACACGCCGGACTGGACGGCGGGCTGGTACGAGGCGAGCGGCGGGACGACCTCGGGCAGCGTCAGGCCGAGCTCGGCGAGACGGGCCTCGACGGCGCCGCTCATGCCTGCTTCTCGCGCTTCAGGTAGGCCACGAGCTGCTCGGGGTTGTTCGGCCCGGGAACGACCTGGACCAGCTCCCAGCCGTCCTCGCCCCAGGTGTCAAGAATCTGCTTCGTGGCATGGACGAGCAGCGGCACGGTTGCGTATTCCCACTTGGTCATGTGGCCGACTGTAGTCGGTGTGAGGCCATGCTCACGGTGGGCTCCTGCGTAGGCCGGGCGGCGACTGGTTAGGCTCGGAAGTGTGAGCAGGCTCCAGGTCGTCAGTGGCAAGGGCGGTACCGGCAAGACCACGGTGGCCGCGGCCCTCGCGCTCGCCCTCGCGACGGAGGGCAGGCGGACCCTCCTCGTGGAGGTCGAGGGCAGACAGGGCATCGCGCAGCTCTTCGAGACGGAGGCGCTGCCTTATGAGGAGCGCAAGATCGCCGTCGCGCCCGGGGGCGGGGAGGTGTACGCACTCGCCATCGACCCCGAGCTGGCGCTGCTCGACTACCTCCAGATGTTCTACAAACTGGGGGGCGCGGGCCGGGCCCTGAAGAAGCTCGGGGCCATCGACTTCGCGACCACCATCGCGCCGGGACTGCGGGACGTCCTGCTGACCGGCAAGGCGTGCGAGGCGGTGCGCAGAAAGGACAAGCACGGGCGCTACGCGTACGACTGCGTGGTGATGGACGCGCCGCCGACCGGCCGCATCACCCGCTTCCTGAACGTGAACGACGAGGTCGCCGGGCTCGCCAAGATCGGGCCCATACACAACCAGGCGCAGGCCGTGATGCGGGTCCTGAAGTCCCCCGAGACCGCCGTGCACCTGGTGACCCTGCTGGAGGAGATGCCCGTCCAGGAGACCGCGGACGGGATCGCGGAGCTGCGGGCCGCCCAGCTCCCGGTGGGCCGGGTCATGGTGAACATGGTGCGCCCCGCCCTCCTCGACGAGGACGCGCTGAAGCTGAGCCTCGGCCGGCCGCCCCGTACGGCCATCGCGAAGTCCCTGTCGGCCGCCGGGCTCGGCGGCGCCAGGCGGGGCGGGGGCGCCGAGCGGCTCGTCGATCCGCTCCTCGACCAGGCCGCCGAGTACGCCGAGCGGTACGCCCTGGAGGCGGACCAGCGTGCCGTCCTGACGGAGTTCGGGCGGCCGCTGCACGAACTCCCGCTGCTGACCGGCGGGATGGACCTCGCGGGCCTCTACGAGCTCGCCACGGCACTGCGGAAGCAAGGGATCGCATGACCCCGGAACCGGCACGGCCCCTCAACGACGCACGCGCGCTGGACGACGCCACGCGCACGCTGGACGTCGACGCGCTGATCGACGACCCGGAGACCCGCATCGTGGTGTGCTGCGGCTCCGGCGGCGTCGGCAAGACGACCACGGCGGCCGCGATCGGCCTGCGCGCGGCCGAGCGGGGCCGCAAGGTCGTCGTGCTCACCATCGACCCGGCGCGCAGGCTCGCCCAGTCGATGGGCATCGACTCGCTCGACAACGTCCCGCGGCGGGTGAAGGACGTGGACGGCGACGGCGAGCTGCACGCCATGATGCTCGACATGAAGCGGACGTTCGACGAGATCGTCGAGGCGCACGCGGACAAGGAGCGGGCCGCCGCCATCCTGGGCAACCCCTTCTACCAGTCGCTCTCCGCGGGCTTCGCGGGCACGCAGGAGTACATGGCGATGGAGAAGCTGGGGCAGCTCCGGTCGCGCGACGAGTGGGACCTCATCGTCGTCGACACGCCGCCCTCGCGCTCGGCGCTCGATTTCCTCGACGCGCCCAAGCGGCTCGGCTCCTTCCTCGACGGGAAGCTGATCCGGCTGCTCATGGCGCCCGCCAAGGTGGGCGSCCGGGCGGGGATGAAGTTCCTGAACGTCGGCATGTCGATGATGACCGGCGCGCTCGGCAAGCTGCTCGGCGGGCCGCTCCTGGCCGATGTGCAGACGTTCGTGGCCGCCATGGACACCATGTTCGGCGGCTTCCGCACGCGCGCCGATGCCACGTACCGGCTGCTTCAGGCGCCCGGCACCGCCTTCCTCGTGGTGGCGTCGCCGGAGCGGGACGCGCTGCGCGAGGCCGCGTACTTCGTGGAGCGGCTCGCCGCGGACGACATGCCGCTCGCCGGTCTCGTGCTGAACCGTGTGCACGGCAGCGGCGCCGCCCGGCTCTCGGCCGAGCGGGCGCTCGCCGCCGCCGAAAATCTTGAAGATAATCGCATTGTGGATCAGGAGGGAGGGAAGGAAGCAGGTCGTAGCTCCCCCGAGCACTCCGAGACCTCCGACACCCTCGCGGCCTCCGAAACCCCCGCCGATGCCGACGCCGATTCCTCCCACGCCGACACGCCCGCCGAGGACACGCCCGCCGAGGGCACGCCTGTAGAGGACACTTCCGTCGAGGGCCCGTCCGCCGAGGGCCCGTCCGTCGAGGACATGCCCACGGAGGACACGCCCACCGCGGACACGTCAGAGGACCGCGTGACCGCACGGCTGACCGCGGGTCTGCTGCGGCTGCACGCGGAGCGCATGCGACTGCTCGACCGTGAACAGCGCACGCGTGACCGTTTCACCGCGCTCCACCCGGAGGTGGCGGTGGCCGAAGTCGCCGCGCTGCCCGGCGACGTGCACGACCTCGCGGGGCTCCGGGCCATCGGGGACCGGCTGGCAGGCTGATCGACCCGCCGACAGGGTCGATGTCCGGCCGGCCCCGCAGGCGGCTAGCCGACAGCCGCGTAGCTCTCGTACGTCTCCTCGTCCTCCAAGTCCACGGGCAGCAGGCCCGCACCGCGCTCGTACTCGGAGCGCGCTGTCTCCAGGAGCCTGCGCCATGAGGTGACGGTGGGGCGCCTGCGCAGCAACGCGCGGCGTTCCCGCTCCGTCATGCCACCCCACACGCCGAACTCGACGCGATTGTCCAGCGCGTCGGCCAGGCACTCGGTCCGCACCGGGCATCCGGTGCACACCGCCTTGGCCCTGTTCTGCGCTGCTCCTTGAACGAACAGTTCATCCGGATCGGTAGTGCGGCAGGCCGCCTGCGCACTCCAGTCGGTTACCCAGCCCATACCGGCGCCGTCCTCTCCCGAATCGAGGCTCCCCCACGGCGGCAGCGGCATATTCACCGCCGCCAGTTGAGGACGTTACGGAAGGTGGGCACAGCGCAACACCCCCTTCGGGCCCAATCTTGAATGGCCCGAACGGACTATGCGTAAGCGGCAGATCACCCGACGGAGTGAGCTGGCGACA
Organism: Streptomyces flavofungini; assembly: GCF_041028215.1. GTDB lineage: Bacteria > Actinomycetota > Actinomycetes > Streptomycetales > Streptomycetaceae > Streptomyces > Streptomyces flavofungini_B. The sequence continues at coordinate 9,226 of NZ_JASKYR010000095.1, read as the reverse complement.
TACGTGAGGAACCTGCCATAACGGGGCAGTTCAGTTGAGTCACAACGGACGCCGGACGCCACTTAAGGCGAATTCGGACATGGATCCGTCAGATCCGGGAGCTACGGAGGGCTTGTTGCCACACCGCACTCCTGTGACAGTTGTGAGCAGCTTAGGCCAAGGCATTAAGGCGTGTCCGGCGAATCAGAACGTAGGCTGCCCCCATGGCAAAGAAGCGCTCGGGCGGTGGTCTGTCACCTACTCAGCAAGCCGCGAAGTTCCTAGGTGTCAGCGTGCTGGCGGGTGCGGTGCTGGCCGGGATCGCCCTGCCCGCGGCCGGAGCGCTGGGTCTCGCGGCCAAGGGTTCGGTCGAGGGGTTCGACGAGATCCCCGCCAATCTGAAGCAGCCGCCGCTGAGCCAGCGGACCTCCATCCTGGACAGCAAGGGCGGCAACATCGCCACGGTCTACTCACGTGACCGCACGGTGGTGCCCCTCACGGACATCTCGCCGTACATGCAGAAGGCGATCGTCGCGATCGAGGACGCCCGGTTCTACGAACACGGCGCCGTCGACCTCAAGGGCATCCTGCGCGCGCTCAACCAGAACGCGCAGAGCGGCGGGGTCTCCCAGGGCGCGTCGACCCTCACGCAGCAGTACGTGAAGAACGTCTTCGTGGAGGAGGCGGGCGACGACCCGACCAAGGTCGCCGAGGCCACGCAGCAGACCCTCGGCCGCAAGATCCGCGAGCTGAAGTACGCGATCCAGGTCGAGGACAAGCTCGGCAAGAAGCGCATCCTGAAGAACTACCTGAACATCACCTATTTCGGGCAGCAGGCGTACGGCATCGAGGCCGCGGCCCAGCGCTACTTCTCCAAGCCCGCCAAGGACCTGAAGCTCCAGGAGGCCGCGCTCCTCGCGGGCATCGTGCAGTCGCCCAGCCGGTACGACCCGGTCAACGACGCCACGGAGGCCACCCAGCGGCGCAACGTCGTCCTCCAGCGCATGGCGGAGACGCACGACATCTCGCAGCAGGAGGCGGACGACGCCAAGAAGACCGAGCTCGGCCTCAAGGTGAGCCGCCCCAACAACGGCTGCATCACCGCGGTCAGCGGCGCGGGCTTCTTCTGCGACTACGTACGCGAGGTCTTCCTCAACGACCCGGTCTTCGGCAAGACCAAGGAAGAGCGCGCCAAGGTCTGGAACCGGGGCGGCCTGAAGATCCGCACGACCCTGGACCCGCAGACGCAGAATTCGGTGCAGGCCTCGATCAAGGACCACGTGTACAAAACCGACGACGTGGCGACCGCCGCCACCATCGTCGAGCCGGGCACGGGCAAGATCCTCGGCATGGGCCAGTCGCGTCCCTACGGCTTCCAGAAGGACGAGACCACGATCAACCTCTCCGTCGACGGCGACATGGGCGGCGGCGCCGGTTACCAGCCGGGTTCGACGTTCAAGCCGATCGTCGCGGCGGCCGCCCTGGAGGGCGGCAAGTCGGCCGGGCAGAGCTACTCCTCCCCGTACGAGATGCCGTATCCCTCGCGGGTCTCGGCCTGTGACGGCAAGAGGTGGGTGAACAGCAACAACGAAACGCTCACCAATGAGAACGAGACCGAGGTCGGTCCGTACGGCATGCGGGAGGCGACCGCCAAGTCGGTCAACACCTACTACGTACAGCTCATCGGCGACATCGGCATCTGCCCGGTGACGCGGATGGCCGACAAGATGGGCGTCGAGCGCGCCGACGGCAAGGAGATGGCGCAGGCCCCGTCGATCGCCCTCGGCACGCAGGAGATGTCGCCGCTGACGATGGCGGGCGCGTACGCGTCCTTCGCCGCGCGCGGCACGTACTGCACGCCGGTCGCCATCGAGTCGATCAACACGCTCGGCGGCAAGTCGCTGCCGGTGCCGAAGTCGACGTGCTCGCGCGCGATGTCGGAGAAGACCGCCGACACGATCAGCGCCCTCCTGAAGGGCGTGGTCGAGGACGGCACGGGCCAGAAGGCCGGTCTCGGCTCCCGCCCGAGCGCGGGCAAGACGGGTACGACCGACTACCGCTACGCCGCCTGGTTCGTGGGCTACACCCCGAACATGGCGGGGGCCGTCTGGGTCGGCGATCCGCAGCACAAGCGGCGGATGGTCGACATCCCGATCGGCGGGCGCACGTACGGCAAGGTCTTCGGTGGTGAGGTGCCGGGCCCGATCTGGCGCGACGCGATGACCGGCGCCCTGGAGGGCAAGCCCGCGCCCGGCTTCAACACCGTGCACCTTCCCGGCGACGACGGCGACGACGGCGACGACAAGGACGGGAACGGGGACGGCGACCACGACCAGGGCCACGACGACGGCAAGCCGGGCACCGGAGGCGGCGGTGGCGACAACGGCGGCAATGGCGGCATCGGCGACGACTGGCCGGACATCACGATCCCGCCGGACGCCATCGGCGGCCTCGGCAATGGCCATGGCGGCGGCAATGGCCATGGAAACGGCGGTGGCGGTGGGATCGGCGGCTGGGGGCGGTAGCCCTAGCCACTGAGCTGCGGCACGGTCGCTGGCCTGCGGCACGGCTGGCCGCCCGCACGGACTGAGGGCGCCCCCCGATCTCAGGGGGCGCCCTCAGTCACGTACGAGCGGGGACATGCACCCCGCGAGAGGCTTCAGCTCGCTGGAACCTTCAGCCCGCGAGAGGCTCAGCCCGCGAGGAGCTTCTTGACCGCCGCGGCGACGCGGCCGCCCTCGGCGAGGCCCGCGACCTTCGGGTTGACGATCTTCATGACCTGGCCCATGGCGCGCGGCCCCTCGGCCCCCGCCGCCCTGGCCTCCGCCACGGCCTGGGCGACGATCGCGTGCAGCTCGTCGTCGGTGAGCGGCTTCGGCAGGTACTCGGCGAGGATCTCGCCCTCCGCCTTCTCGCGCTCGGCCTGCTCGGCGCGGCCGCCCTGCCCGAACGCCTCGGCGGCCTCGCGGCGCTTCTTGGCCTCGCGGGCGATCACCTTCTGCACCTCGTCGTCGGAGAGCTCGCGCGCGGTCTTGCCCGAGACCTCCTCCTTGGTGATGGCGGAGAGGGTCAGCCGGAGCGTCGAGGAGCGCAGCTCGTCACGCCCCCGGATCGCGGCGGTGAGGTCTTCCTGGAGCTTCGACTTGAGCGTGGTCATGTGTTGATTGTGGCAGGTGCGGAAGGTTCCCTGCCCCTCGATTTCCCCGGGGGCGCCCCGCGGAGAGGCCCGTTGGCGGCAAGCGCCCCGCGAATCGTGGTCCCGCCGTGTCTGACACGATGGGGAGATGCGCGCGCGATACGCAGTACCCCTCGGCATCACGGCGACGGCTGCGGCCGGTCTCGCCTACTCGGTGGGCTTCGAGGCCCGTTTCTTCCGGCTGAGGCGGGTCACGGTGCCCGTGCTGCCGTCGGGGATGCGCCCCCTGCGGGTCCTCCAGGTCTCCGACATCCACATGGTGTCCGGGCAGCGCAAGAAGCAGCGCTGGCTCCAGTCGCTCGCGGGGCTGCGCCCCGACTTCGTGATCAACACCGGCGACAACCTGTCGGACCCGGAGGGCGTGCCGGAGACCCTGGACGCGCTCGGCCCGCTGATGGACTTCCCCGGGGCGTACGTCTTCGGCTCGAACGACTACTACGGCCCGAAGCCGCGCAACCCCGCCCGCTACCTCCTGGAGAAGGTCCAGGGCAAGCACGGCCTGAACGGGAATCCGCCCGCGGTCGGCGTCATCCACAACCCGTGGGAGGGCCTGCGCGACGGCTTCGACGCCGCGGGCTGGGTGAACCTCACGAACACCCGGGGCTCCCTGAAGATCGATGGCTACGAGATCGCGCTCACCGGCCTGGACGACCCGCACATCAAGCGGGACCGCTACGCGCGCGTGGCGGGCGGTCCGGAGTCCGGCGCCGACTTCTCGATGGGTGTCGTGCACGCGCCGTACCTGCGGTCCCTGGACGCCTTCACGGCTGACGGCTACCCGCTGATCCTGGCCGGGCACACCCACGGCGGGCAGGTCTGCATCCCCTTCTACGGCGCCCTGGTCACCAACTGCGACCTGGACACCGACCGGGTGAAGGGCCTCTCCACGCACGAGGCCGAGGGCCACACCTCCTACCTCCACGTCTCGGCGGGCTGCGGCGCCAACCGCTACACCCCGATGCGCTTCGCCTGCCCCCCGGAGGCGACCCTGCTGACCCTGACGCCGCGGGTCTGAGCCCCTGGGCCCCGGGCCCGCGACAACCGGATTTCGTCTCCGGGCACGGGTCCGCTAGAGTTGTCGATGTCGCCGCGACCCGCAGCAGTGCGGACAGCGGAGCAACGACATCGGGGTGTAGCGCAGCTTGGCAGCGCGCTTCGTTCGGGACGAAGAGGTCGTGGGTTCAAATCCCGCCACCCCGACAGTGAAGCACCAGGTCAGGGGCCTGATCCGCAGAGCGGGTCAGGCCCCTGAGTGGTTCCTGGAGATCGTTTGGGAGAAATCTGGGAGAAGATCTTGGTCGGCTTCTCCCAGCATCGGTCTCCAGTGCCGCAGGATGAGTGACGCTCAAGCGCCCTCGGACCTGCGCGTTCGCGAATCCAGGGCTCGTAGCTGACCAGGAACGCCGCGGCGGGCCGCCACCAACGGTCGTTAGGAACACCGCACATGGCAGGTCACCGCTCAGCTCCTCCCCACGGCCCCGCGCATGTGCTTGCCCAGCGAGTGCGGGCGTTACGGGAGGACCGCGGGTGGACGCGTGAACGGCTGGCCAAAGAGGCAGGCATCGCCGCCGTAACGCTGCGCCGCCTGGAGAACGAGGGAGCGATCCAGCCAGGTTTCTTCACCGTCGGCGCGGTGGCTGAGGCTCTTTCTGTCTCCCTCGATGATCTTTTCCGGCTGACACAGGTCCCGCCCGTTACTCCCGGTCTCTGGTCAGCCGGATACGAAGGCCGAGACATCGACTCATTCGTCGCCTCTCTCGTCGACAGTGACATCGGTGTCGTAGCGGACGTACGGCTCACCCCGATCAGCCGCAAGAAGGGCTTCAGTAAGACTCGCCTCGGGGAGGCTCTGGCCGAAGCCGGCATCGAGTACACGCACCTTCGTGGCCTGGGCAATCCAAAGGACAATCGGGAGCCCTTCTGGGACGGCCGCGTCGAAGCGGGGTGCGCGCGCTTCCGTGGCCTGTTGCGATCCGAAGAGGCGCAGGCTGACCTTGACCGCCTGGCAGAGCACGCCCGAGTGTCACGGGTCGCGGTTCTGTGCTTCGAGAAGGACGAGAGTCGCTGTCACCGGCAGGTCGTCTTGGAGACGGTCCGCAGCCGGGTCCAAGTGCCTGTGAGTCCCTTGGCCTGACTTCGCCCCCGGCTTTCGCAGGCGCCCTTGCCAGCGGTGCATGCCTCTCGTCCAATCAGATCGGGGAGATCGATGGAGGGGGCACACCATGGCGTCGTCGGCATCCGGGAAGCGACAGCGCGCACGGATCATGATCACGGTCAAGACGTATCCGGAGCTGTCCAGCAAGTACCGCGAGACAAGCTGTGTGGCCGGTATACGCCTCGATCAAGGCGAGCCACAGCATGTCAGACTCTTCCCTGTGCCCTTCCGGCTCCTCGGCGAAGAGGCGCAGTTCTCCAAGTACTCGATCATCGAAGTCGACGTCGAGCCACACCGTCTTGAGCGGGACTCCCGCCCAGAGAGTCTCCGGCCGTATCTCGACACGTTGGAGATTGTGGGCGAGGTATCGCCCGATGGCGGCTGGCAGAAGCGATATCGGCACGTGGAGCCCCTGGTCGCCCCGTCGCTCTGCGCCATCAAGCGGGATCAGGAGAAGCGAGGAACGTCTCTCGGCGTCTTTCGCCCGGCCGAGATCACCCGCTTCCGGCTGGAGGCTGCCGAGCCCTGGTCCGTGTCCAAGGCCGCACTGGCCGACCAACTCGACTTATTCGAGCAGGAGCTGAACCCGCTGGAGTGGGTACCGCTCGACCTCCGCTACAGCTTTCGCTGCGCCGACGACGACTGCCCGACCCACGACATGGGACTGAAGGACTGGGAGGCAGGACAGTCGTACCGCAAGTTCCTGCGCAAGTACGGTGAGACCGGGGTGCGTGATGCACTCCGCGAGCGCTGGTACACGCGGATGTGCGCCCCGAGCCGGGCCGTCCACTTCTTCGTCGGCAACATCGCGGCTCATCCCAAGACGTTCATGCTGCTGGCCGTCTTCTACCCGGAGCGGAAAGTCGTCGAGTACGTGCAGGACAGCCTGTTCGGCGAGTGACCCACTCTGTAGGAAAAAGATTTCCGGCAGAATCCGCAAGTCTCATTCTACGGCCGGCGGCACGCCAGGATCTTCCTCAATCATCTTCAAAAACTTCCGTTCAGAAGAAAAGGAATCCTGACTGGATATTACAAACCGAGAGGCCATGAAGACTTGTGCGGAATTTTCACTCTGCACCATGCCTGCAGTTATCAGCACCGGCGAAATTTGGCAGTCAAATCGAGAGATATTTGAATGGCGCCACACGCCTTCATCGGGATAGCAATACATGATCACATCAGGGGCAAGCGGGTATACCACATACGCATCCTTGCCGACGCTGCCCGGCTTTACCCAAGCCCGATTGTCAGACGTCCTGAAGGCCAATGGATTGTCCGATGTGACAAATGGAGAAGGCGTCAAATTCAAGGCAAAAAGCCAGGTGCATCGACTCAAGCGATCGGCATAGGAGGAGATTAGCGCGTCATCCCAAAGCACCGCAGCATGGAGGGCCCTAACGTCCTCTTCGGACTCGGCCTGGTACCCATGCAACGCCGAGAAGGCTACCAATATCGCGCGAGCGTCGGCCGTTCGCAGGGACTGAAGAGCCAGGAACTGGCTGATTATTTCTCGATTCACTGCAGGCACGGGTAGCGAATCGCCCGGATGCCCACGCCGAACCCAGTCGAGCCATTGCCCTGTAACGGCGGACACTTGGCCCTCCAGGTCCGCAAATTGTTTTTCCATTTCCAACGGATTATGGCCGTACTCAATCAACTGAGGCAGCTGGTAGAAGTTCGACTCCGCAGCGACTGCCTTCGGCTGGGTGCGGAACACCCTATCGCTAGTCTTGTCCCAGGCCCACAGGCGTTCCGCCGAGTCAGTAAATCGACGTAAGTAGAATTGCGGAACATAGTGATGAAGCTTAGGATCAGCCACGCCGCTTCCTCTCAGCCTGCCAGCGTTAGTCAGCACGATGGTAGGAGCCACGTCCGACGTACGACAACGCCATATAACCTGCTGCGGTGAGAGGCAAGCACGATGCCGGAGATGAGCGGCAGTAGCTGCTGCGGTCACATCTAGTGGTTACCGCAGCAACCTTTGACACGCTCCCGTGCCACCGTTGGACTGCCCGCGCCACTACGTGGTGGTCAAACGGTCCCGCAACAGTTGGTTGAGGGCCCGGACCGGCGAGGCAGACGACATGGCCAACCGAGCATCGAGTGCCGCCTCCCACTGCTCGGTCAAGCCAAGCATGAGGCGCCGGCGCATGCCGGGCGTGACGTGGGCGTAGCGCGCGGAGACCGAGCCGTCGATGTGGCCCATGCGTTCGTCCATGAGAACCTTCTCGGTGCCGAGGTCCTCCATCATCGTCCGGTGCGTGTGGCGCAGCCCGTGAGGCGTGAGGCCCTTGGCGATCGGGAGCCAGCAGGCGTCAGCCCGAGCAGCTGCCCCTCGACCTCGTGCCGGGATGCCAGGCCACGGCTCGCCGAGGATCGGCACCGGGCGGGCCTCCTGCGGGGCCTTCTTCGGGTACCAGCCTGAGGCCGCCGGGGTGAACAGCCAGGTGGCGAAGCCGTTTCGACGCCAGTGGGCTGCGTGCTCCGACGTGGTGCCGCTGCGTACGAACCCGAGCTCGGCGACGGCGAGTTCGACTCGGACTCGGGTGTCGTCGCGTACGCGGTCGGGGTGGTTGAGGACGTTCGAGACCGTGCCCGTGGAGACTCCGGCACGGCGGGCGACGTCGACGAGCTTGGCGCCTTGGTGGCCGCCGGTACGCGCGGCGCCCTGCCCTCGGAAGACGTATGTCCTGCCGTGGCAGGGGCAGGGCGTCGGCTTCGTACGGGCGATGTGGTTGAAGACCAGGGCCGACAGCCAGTCCGTCGAGTCGATGTCGCGGTAGCTGTCGTCCTTGGGCGGGCAGCGCACCAGCTCGCCGGTATCCAGCTCGTACAGCTGCCACTCGACACGGAAGGAGTCGCGTCGGACGAACTCCGTTTCCAGGCCGACGATTTCGCCCCAGCGCTTGCCCGTGTACCCCTTGAGGACCGTGGCGACGAACTCGTCGTCGCGGCCGGAGAGCAGAGCTGCCCGCTCGGCGGTGAGCAGGATGCCGAGCGCGTCGGTGACAACCTTCTCCGGGCCACGGTCGCGGGAGCGGCCGGCGCGCTTGCCCCGTCCGCGCCGCCGGGCGGCCGGGTTGGACGTGAGTAGGCCCTCGTCGATCGCGTCCTCGAAGATCAGGTGGAGCGTGGAGCGCCAGGTCTTGACGCTGGAGGCCGCGTAGGCCGCACGCTCCTTCTTCTCCCACAGCTCGATGTCTGTGCGGAGGATGCCGGCGAGCGCCTTGTCCTCGAAGTCGGGGAGCAGGTGCTCCTCGATGTGACGCTTGTAGTTCTGCATCGTCGAGGCAGCCAGGTCCTGGGCGGCGTACCAGCGGCTTGCGTACTCGCCGAACGTTTCCTGGCCGAGACCCGGGTCGCGCCACTGACCACGGCGAACGGTCACCTCTTCGGCGTCCGCGGCCTGCTTGGCCTCGCGCTTGGTGGCGAACTTGACCACGGCGCCCGTGGAATCGGCGACGGTGCCGTACTTGCCGTCATCGATCTTGTAACGGCCGCGCCAGTAGCCGCTGCGCTTCTCTGCGTACCCCACAGATTTCCCTCCCTTCTGTCGTGTGGGGTGTGTTAAGCAGCGGTTCCGTACTGGGGCTTGGCCATCCGGCGCGGTGGCCGGGCCTGGAGCCGGACGGCGGGCTCGGCTGGATCGGGCCGGTGCCGCGCGGTCGGCTTACGCGTGGGCGCAGGAGCGGCGCCAGGGCGCTGCGCGTTCACGGCTGGGCGCTCTTCGTGCATGCGGATGATCTCCGCGAGGTGCTCGTCCGAGAAGCGGTAAGCACGGCCGACGCGGGTGAACGGGATCAGGCGCCGGCGGGCGCGGTCCTTGACCCACCAGGCGGAGCAGCCGAGGACGGCTGCGACTTCCTCGGGGACGTAGAGACGCGGCAGGCCGGCCT
>NZ_JASKYR010000949.1:0-2799 GCF_041028215.1 Streptomyces flavofungini | reverse complement strand
CCCATCTGCCCACCGACCTGCCGGGCACCGACTCGGCGGGCGGCGAGCTGACCGAGCCGGACGAGTACCCCCTGCCCGCCCCGGCCGCCGCCGTGCCCGGTGCGCCCGCGCCCGCGTCCGGGGGCGTCGCCGACCCGCGTACGGCCGCGCCCGAGCCCGCACCCGCCGCACCCGCCGCACCCGCCGCCAAGGTGTGCGTGGCCTGCCGCTCGGGGCGCGTCGACCCCGACGGGTACTGCGAGAACTGCGGGCACGCCCAGCCACGCGAGCGCGACCACATGGAGCAGGAGCTCGACGCGGTCGCGGCGGTCAGCGACCGGGGCCTGCGCCACCACCGCAACGAGGACGCGTTCGCGGTCTCGGCGGCGGCGCTGCCCGACGGCTCCCCCGCCGTCGTCGCCATCGTCTGTGACGGCGTCTCCTCCGCGACCCGCCCCGACGAGGCCTCACTCGCCGCCTCCCGCGCCGCCAACGAGACGCTCCAGGACGCGCTGCCGCGCGGTACGCACCCGCAGCAAGCCATGCACGACGCCATCCTCGCGGCGGCCGACGCGGTCAACGCGCTGGCGGCCGAGCCCACTTCGGCCCGTGAGCACAGCCCGCACCAGAACGCGCCCGCCTGCACCCTGGTCGGCGCGATCGTCGCCGGCGGGCTGCTCGTCGTCGGCTGGGTCGGCGACAGCCGCGCGTACTGGGTGCCCGACGACCGCAGCGGCCCCACCGTCCGCCTCACCGAGGACGACTCCTGGGCCGCGCAGATGGTCGCGGCGGGCCTGATGAACGAGGCCGAGGCGTACGCCGACGAGCGCGCGCACGCCATCACGGGCTGGCTCGGCGCCGACGCCTACGAACTGGAGCCGCACACCGCTTCCTTCAAGCCCGACCGCCCGGGTGTAGTGGTGGTGTGCACGGACGGACTGTGGAACTACGCCGAGGCGGTCGAGGAGATGGCCCGGGCCGTGCCCGCCGACGCGGCGGACCGGCCGCTGCACAGCGCCCAGGTCCTGGTCGGCCACGCGCTGGACGGCGGGGGCCACGACAACGTAACAGTGGCCGTCGTCCCGTTCTCCTTCGTGCCGGAAGGGGCAGGATCGGCCTAGAACGGCGTACGCACCGCTCCCGCACGCACGCGAACGCGAGCACGCGCACACAAGCAAGCGCGCGCACGCGTACACGCGGGAGCGGGCACGCTCGCGCACGCCGCTCACAGCACCGGCCGGGGGGCCGGGGACGCATCAGGATCTGAGGGGGAGCAGCATCCATGGCCATTTTCTCGAAGTCGAACGTCCCGCAGTTCTCGGTCGAGGTCTACCAGAACGAGTTCCTGCCGGAGGGCGGCCGCGAGGTCAACGCCATCGCCACGGTCAGCTCGACCGGCGGCGGCACGATCGGCACGGCCGTCAGCGCGCCGCACCTGTACTCCGCCGGAGAGAGCCCGGACGCCGCCGTGGCGATCATGGTCGACTGCTCGGGCTCCATGGACTACCCGCCGACGAAGATGCGGGGCGCCCGGGACGCCACGGCCGCCGCGATCGACGCCCTGCGCGACGGCGTGCACTTCGCGGTGATCGGCGGCACCCACGTCGCCAAGGAGGTCTACCCGGGCAACGGCCGCCTCGCAGTGGCGGACGCCGCGACACGCGAGCAGGCCAAGCAGGCCCTGCGCAGGCTGAGCGCGGGCGGCGGCACGGCGATCGGCACCTGGCTGCGCCTCGCCGACCGCATCCTCGCCTCCGCCGACGTCGCCATCCGGCACGGCATCCTGCTCACCGACGGGCGCAACGAACACGAGTCACCGGAGGACCTCAAGGCCGCTCTCGACTCCTGCGCGGGCCGCTTCACCTGTGACGCCCGCGGTGTCGGCACGGACTGGGAGGTGAAAGAGGTCACAGGGATCGCCTCCGCGCTGCTCGGCACCGCCGACATCGTCGCCGACCCGGCCGGGCTCGCCGCCGACTTCACCTCGATGATGGAGGCGGCGATGGGCAAGGAGGTCGCCGACGTCAGCCTGCGGCTGTGGACCCCCGTCGGTGTGGAGATCAAGTTCGTCAAGCAGGTGGCGCCCACCGTCGTGGAGTTGACCGACCGGCGCACGGAGGCCGGTCCCCGCGCCGGGGACTACCCCACGGGGTCCTGGGGCGACGAGTCCCGCGACTACCACATCTGTGTGCAGGTTCCCGGCGCCGACCTGGGCCAGGAGATGCTGGCCGCCCGGGTCTCCCTGGTCGTGCCGCAGAGCGACGGCAGCGCGCAGACGCTGTCGCAGGGTCTCGTACGCGCGGTGTGGACGGACGACATGGCGGCGTCCACCAGCATCAATCCGCAGGTCGCGCACTACACGGGCCAGGCCGAGCTGGCCCAGGTCATCCAGCAGGGACTCGACGCCCGCAAATCGGGCGATGTCGACGGCGCGACCGCGAAACTCGGCCGGGCCGTGCAGCTCGCCGCCGCCTCGGGCAACGCGGATACGGCGAAACTGCTTTCGAAGGTGGTGGACGTCGTGGATGCCGCGGAAGGTACTGTTCGATTGAAGGCGAAGGTCGCCGAGGCCGACGAGATGACACTCGAGACCCGGTCGACGAAGACCGTTCGCGTGAAGAAGCAGTAGCTTCGCCGGTGGCTTCTGAGGAAGAAGCCGTCAGGAAGCACCCAGGACGTACGGCCCTCGGGCCGGAGCAACGTACGGCCCGAGGGCCGGAGAAGGAGAGGGGGAAGCGCCGACATGCCGACCTGCCCGAACGGACACCAGTCGGGTTCCGATGACTGGTGCGAGGTCTGCGGTCACCGCATGGCCGGTGC
>NZ_JASKYR010000948.1:0-3082 GCF_041028215.1 Streptomyces flavofungini | reverse complement strand
GCCCACCGGCCCGGCGGACCGGCCCGTGGCCCTGGTCACCGGCTCCACGTCCGGCATCGGCGAGGCCGTCGCGCGCAGACTTGCGGCGGACGGCACCCGGGTCGTGGTGCACTCGCGCCGCAGCACGGAGGCGGGCGAGGCGCTCGCGGCGGAGCTGGGCGGCGCCTACGTACAGGCGGATCTGGCCGTGGAGGACGAGGCGAGGGCGCTGGCCGGGTCGGCCGTCGAGCGCTACGGCCGACTCGACGTCCTGGTGAACAACGCGGGCCTGAGCCGGCCCATCCCCCACGACGACCTGGCCGCCGCGTCCCCCGCCGAGTGGCGGCGCCTCCTCGAGGTCAACCTCATCGCGCCCTGGGTCCTGTGCACCGCCGCCCTGCCCGCGCTGCGCCGGTCCCCCGGGGGCGGCGGCATCGTGAACATCACCAGCCACGCCGGGGTGCGCCCCAAGGGCTCCTCGGTGCCCTACGCGGCGAGCAAGGCGGCGCTGAACCACGTGACCCGGCTGCTGGCCGCCGCCCTCGGCCCCGGGGTACGGGTCAACGCGGTGGCCCCGGGTCTCGTGGACACCCCGATGACCAGGGACTGGTCGGGGGCCCACGAGCTGTGGCGGGAGCGGGCGCCCATGCACCGCCCGGCACTCCCCGCCGACGTGGCGGACCTGGTGGCGTCGGTGCTCGCCAGCTCCTATCTGACGGGCGAGGTCATCGTGCTGGACGGCGGCCTCAACCTGACCTGACGCCCGATCAGGTTCTAGTGCGGTACAGGTCAGAGCGCGACGACCGAGACCTCCGTAGCCTTCACGCTCGTCCATACCGCCGCGCCGTCCACGAGCCCGAGCTCCACCGCCGCCTGCGGGGTGATCTCGGCGACCAGGTCGGGCGCCTCGGCCGAGGTGATGAGGACCCGCAGACGGCTCCCGGCGGTGGTGATCTCCCGTACGGTGCCGCGCCAGACGTTGCGCGGGCTGCCTCCGGGCCGCTCCCGGTGGACGGAGACCGCCTCCGGGGCGATGACGGCGAGCGCCCGCGTGCCCGCGTCCGGCGGATCGGCGACGACCAGGCGCGCCTCCCCCGCGAGGAGGAGCGTGCCGTCGGCGTCGGCGGTGCCGGGCCAGGCGTTGCGCCCGAGCATCCGCGCCACCCAGGGCGAGCGCGGGTGCCGGGTGACCTCGGTGGGCGGCGCGTCCTGCAACGTACGCCCGTCGTCGAGTACGAGAACCCGGTCGGCCAGCGACACCGCCTCCACGGGGTCGTGCGTGACGATGAGGCAGACCCCGCCGAAGCCGTCGAGGTGGCGCCGCAGGGTGTGCCGCACATGGGCGCGGGTGGTCTGGTCGAGGGCGGCGAGCGGCTCGTCGAGGAGCAGCAGGCGGGGCCGGGCGGCGAGCGCGCGGGCCAGCGCGACGCGCTGCGCCTGGCCGCCGGAGAGCTGGGCGGGCCTGCGGTGCGCGAGGTGGCCGACGCCGAGCCGGTCGAGCCACCGCCGTGCCTCGCGGCGGGCCTCGGCGCGCCGGACGCCCTGGGCGCGCAGACCGTAGGCGGTGTTGCCGAGCGCGCTGAGGTGCGGGAAGAGCGCGCCCTCCTGCGGCACCCAGGCGACGCGACGGCGGTGCGGCGGCAGGGCGGTCACATCGCGCTCGCCGAGCCGCAGCCGTGCGTGGGCGCGCGGGGTGAGGCCGAGCAGGGCGCGCAGGAGCGTGGTCTTGCCCGCGCCGTTGGGTCCGACGACGGCGATGGTGGTGCCGGGGTCCGCGTCCAGGGTGAGCTGGTTGTGACCGGTGACGTCGGCGTGCAGGGACCACTTCTCCCGTGCGGCGGGGGTGTCGGGCGCCTCGACGAGCGGTCGCCGGTCGTCGTCGGCGGTGGCTGACGGCGCGTCGCCCGCCGCGTCGGGTCCGGGCTCCCGCACCCGTACCGACGCCCCGGCCGACCACCGCCCCCGCAGCCCGATCAGCACGGCCATCGCGATGGCGAGCAGCAGCAGGGAGAGGGAGGTCGCGGCCTCCGGGGAGTCCTGGAGCAGCAGGTACACCTGGAGCGGCAGGGTCTGTGTGGTGCCGGGCAGATTGCCCGCGAAGGTGATGGTGGCGCCGAACTCGCCGAGGGCCCGCGCCCAGGTCAGCGCGGCTCCGGCGACGAGCCCGGGGGCGACCATCGGCAGGGTGACGGTAAGGAAGACCCGTACCGGCGAGGCCCCGAGGGAGGCGGCCGTCTCCTCGAAGCCGGGGCGCAGGCCGCCGAGCGCGCCCTCCAGGCTGATCACGAGGAACGGCATCGCCACGAACGTCGCCGCGATCACCGCCCCCGAGGTGTGGAAGGGCAGCACGATCCCGAAGGTGTTCTCCAGCCAGGGACCGAGCAGGCCGCGCCGCCCGAAGCCGAGCAGCAGCGCGACGCCGCCGACGGTCGGCGGCAGCACCATCGGCAGGAGCACCAGCGACCGTACGACGGCCTTGCCGGGGAAGTCGACGCGGGCGAGCAGCCAGGCCAGCGGCACCCCGAGCAGCAGGGAGAGGCCGAGCGCCCAGAAGGACACGAACAGGGAGAGCTTCAGGGCCTCGGTGACACCGGGCGCGGAGAGGTGGGTGCCGAGGTCGCCCCACTCGGTGCGGGCGAGGATGCCGATGAGCGGCATCAGCAGGAACGCGATCGCGAGCAGCGCGGGCAGCGCCAGGGCGAGCGGGGCACGGGTGCGGGTGTGGCTCGCGGTGCGGGTACTGAGGCGGCTCATCGGTGGTCCCGGATTCGTGGGTGACGCGGTCGACCGGGCGCCCCGCTGCGGGGAGGCATGGGGCGCCCGGAAGCTGTGGGCCGGTGTCACGGCCTTTCGAGCCGGGTCACGGCTTCTGGAAACCGCCGTCCCGGAGGATCCGCTGCGCCTCGGGGCCGCTGAGCCACTTGACGAACGCGGCGGCGGCGTCGGCGTTCTCCGAGCCCTTGAGGGTGGCGGCGGGGTAGGACGCCACGGCGTTCTGCTCGTCGGGGATGGCGACGGCGTCGACCTTGTCGGGGGCGGTGGCGGCGTCCTTCTTGTAGACCATGCCCACGGCAGCACCCCCGTCCTCGACCTTGCTGAGCAC
>NZ_JASKYR010000947.1:0-2244 GCF_041028215.1 Streptomyces flavofungini | reverse complement strand
CGCGGTAGGCGGGGCTGAKSMCCKSCGCGGGCGAGCGTGTCGCCATCGTCGGACCCTCGGGCGCCGGTAAGTCGACCCTCGGCCGCATCCTGACGGGCATCCACGAGCCGCGCACCGGCACGGTCACGCTGGGCGGCGTCCCGGTGCACGAACTGCCGTTGGAGGAGCTGCGCCGCCACATCGCCCTGGTCACGCAGGAGCACCACGTCTTCCTCGGGACGGTGCGCGAGAACGTCGCGCTGGCCGCGCCGGACGCCTCCGACGAACAGGTGACGGCGGCCCTCGCCGCGGTGGCCGCCAAGGAGTGGGTCCTCGCCCTGCCGGACGGTCTCGACACCGAGCTGGGCACCGACGACCACCCGGTGTCACCCGCCCAGGCGCAGCAGCTGGCACTGGCCCGGCTCGTGCTCGCCGACCCGCACACCCTCGTGCTCGACGAGGCCACGTCCCTGCTCGACCCGCGGGCCGCCCGTGATCTGGAGCGTTCGCTCGCGGGTGTGCTGCGTGGCCGCACCGTCATCTCCATCGCCCACCGGCTGCACACCGCCCATGACGCGGACCGTGTGGTCGTGATGGAGGAAGGCCGCATCACCGAACAGGGTCCGCACGAGGAGCTGGTCTCCGCGGGCGGGGCCTATGCCGGGCTGTGGGAGTCCTGGCACGGTCGCGGACCCTCCGCGGCCTCGAAGTCCGCCGTCCCCTCGCCCCCCTTGGACCAGCCCGAACACTGAGCTCCAGGAGAGACCCTTGCAAGCTGAGCGCACGCACATAGTCGACGCCGAAGCCATCGCCACCATCGTCTCGAAGGTGGGACTGGGGCAACTCTACGACCTGACCATCGCCCGGATGGAGACCGTTCTCGCCGGGGGCCCCGGTGCCCCCGTGGAGATGAAGCAGCGGGACGGTTTCCTGCTCGAAACCCCCCAGCTCGGTCTGCTGGAGTGGATGCCCGCGGTCCGCCAGGGCGCCACGGTCTCCATCAAGATGGTCGGCTACAACCCGCACAACCCGGTCAAGAACCAGCTCCCCACGATCCTCTCGACGCTGTGTGCCTTCGACGCGGACAGCGGGCATCTGCGGGCGATCGTGGACGGCACGTTCGCCACCGCCATCCGTACGGGTGCGGCGTCGGCGCTGGCCAGCCGGGTGCTCGCGCGTCCGGACTCCACCGTGCTCGGCCTGGTGGGCTGCGGTGCGCAGGCCGTCACCCAACTGCACGCCCTGTCGCGGGTCTTCCCCTTCACCGAGGTGCTGGTCTGCGACAAGGACGTGCGGGCGGAGAACTCCTTCGCGGCCAGGGCGAGGACGCCGGAGGGGCTGGTGCGGATCGCGCCGCTGGCGGAGGTGGAGGAGCGGGCCGACGTGCTGTGCACCGCCACCTCGGTCGGGCCCCACCAGGGTCCGGTCATCAGCGGTACGTCACTCAAGCCGTGGGTGCACGTGAACACCATCGGTTCGGACATGCCGGGCAAGACGGAGCTGCCCGTGGACCTGCTGCGCCGGGCGTTCGTCTGCCCCGACCATGTGGAGCAGGCGCGGGCGGAGGGCGACTGCCAGCAGCTCACCCCCGAGGAGATCGGCCCGCCGCTCCCCGAACTCCTCCTGGACGCGGACGCGCACCGCAGACTGTCGCCGGTCACGACGGTGTACGACTCGACGGGTCTCGCGCTCCAGGACCTGGTGATGGTCGAGGTGTTCGAGGAGCTCGCGCGGGAGCTGGGGGTCGGTCACCGGATCGCCGTCGAGGCCACGGCCGACGACCCGCAGGACCCGTACTCCTTCCTGCCGGGGGCGGTCACCCGTTCCTGGGCCGGGCAGTCCGGGGCACGGCGATGACCGCGGCCCCAATCCCGGGGCATGCCGGGCCCGTGGTGGACACGGGCGTGTCCACGGTCCTCGAACTGATCGGCCGCGAGGTGGCGGAGCACCCCGGCGCCCCCGCCGTGCGGGAGCCGGGCCGGACGGTGACGTACGCGGAGCTCGACCGGCTCGCGGACACCGTCGCGGGCCGTC
Source organism: Streptomyces flavofungini (assembly GCF_041028215.1). Lineage (GTDB taxonomy): Bacteria > Actinomycetota > Actinomycetes > Streptomycetales > Streptomycetaceae > Streptomyces > Streptomyces flavofungini_B. The sequence continues at coordinate 231 of NZ_JASKYR010000947.1, read as the reverse complement.
TCTCGGGGGAGTTCGGCATCGGCCGGGGTGAGGTGGTGCTCATCGCCGCGCGGGCGGGGGCCGACTTCACCGCGGCGGTGCTCGGCACCCTGCGGGCCGGGGCCGCGTATCTGCCGGTGGACACGGCGTATCCGCCCGAACGCATCGAGCAGATCCTGCGGGCGAGCAAGGCCTCGCTGATGGTCCTCGCCGACCCCGGGAACGCGGCCGCGGGCGGGCCGGCGGCGCGCA
>NZ_JASKYR010000946.1:0-3211 GCF_041028215.1 Streptomyces flavofungini | reverse complement strand
CCGCTCGGGTAAACCGCCCTGTGCGATCCTGCGCGGCGCTCACCCCGGCCGGTCCGGCGACGGGTTCCGCGGCACCGGCGGCGGCGCGCCCGGCGGTCCGGGCCGCGGCGCGCTCCTCGGCGCGGCGGATCGCGCCGGACGGCCACCAGGTGGCGCGGCCGAGCAGGAGCAGCGCGGCGGGCAGGATCATGACGCGGATCACGAAGGCGTCGAGCAGGACGGCCGCCGCGAGGACGAAGCCCATCTGCTTCATCTCCAGGATGTGCAGCATCACGAAGCTCGCGAAGACGGTGACCATGACGATCGCGGCGCTCGTGACGACCTTGGCGGAGGACGCGATGCCGCCGAGGACCGCCTGCCGGGTGGGAACGCCGTTCAGGGCGGCCTCGCGGATACGGCTGACGACGAAGACCTGGTAGTCCATCGAGAGCCCGAAGAGGATCACGAAGAGGAAGAGCGGCACGCGCGAGGAGATCCCGTCGAGGGAGTCGAAGGCGAGCAGCCCCTCGGCCCATTCGCCCTGGAAGACGAGGACGAGCAGACCGAGCGCGGAGGCGACGGAGAGCAGGTTGAGCACGGCGCTGAGCAGCCCGAGGGCGACCGAGCGGAACGCGTACACGGTCATCGCGAAGGTCATCAGGAGCAGGAAGCCGAGGACGAGCGGCAGCTTGCCGTTCTGGTGCTCGACGTAGTCCGTGCCGCGCGGCACCTCGCCGGTCACGGCGCTCTCGACGGCCCCGGCCCCGGTTCCGGCCCCCGCCCCGGCCAGTCTGCCGACGGTCGCCGGGAGGTGGTCCTCGCGGAGGTGTGCGAGTGAGGTCTCCGCCTCGTCCGAGTACGTCGGGTACGGCGAGTTCAGCTCCAGTGTCGTGGTCCGAAGGTCCTTTGAGGAGCGGAGGAGCGGAGCATCCGAGGAGTGCGCGAAGAGCCGGTCGCCCCGCGCCCTGCGGTCGAGCTCGGTCAGGGCCTCGCGTACGTCACCGGCCCGCGAGGCCCCGGCGCGCACCACGACCAGGTGCCGGACGCGCTGCTCGGGGAAGGCGGCGAGCAGCCTGTCGTACCCCTTCATCGCGTCGATCTCCCGCGAGAAGCTGTCGCGCGCCGGGTTCTTCAGGGTCATGTCCAGCGCGGGCAGCGCGAGACCGAGCAGCGCGAGGACGGAGAGGCACAGGGTGAGCGCCGGGCGCTTGCGGGCCGGGGCGAGCAGCGCGCCCCAGACCCGGCCGGGCCGCTCCGCGCCGTCGCCGTCGCCGCCGTACGTGACGTCCGTGCCGTCCGTCCGGACGCGCTTGCCCCACGCGAGCCGCTTGGCATCCCTCCGCCCGGCTCGCCACCCGGCCCGGCGCCCGGCTCGCCGCTCGGCCCGCCGCTCGGCCCGGCTGCCGAGCTTGACGAGCAGCGCGGGCAGCACCGTCACCGAGCTGACCACGGCGACCGCGACGACCAGGATCGTGCCGGTGGCGAGCGAGTCGAAGATGACGTCACGGGCCAGGAAGAGCGCGGTGGTGGAGACGATCACGGCGAGACCGGAGACCACGATGGCGCGGCCCGCCGTGGCCGCGGCGGCCTCGACGAGCGCCTCGGAGGTGAGGCGTCCGCCCGCGCGGGCCCTCTCCTCGCGCTCGCGCTTGAGATAGAAGAGCGTGTAGTCGACGCCGACCGCCATGCCGATCAGCAGGATCATGCTCATGCCTACGCCGGTGTCGGGCACCAGGTGGGAGGCCAGCATCGCGAGGCCCATCGTGGCGATGATCGTGCTGAGGGCGAGGAGCAGCGGCACGCCGACCATGACGACCGAGCCGAAGACCACGGCCAGTGTGATCAGGGTGATCGGCAGCGTGATCGCCTCGGAGAACTGAAGGTCCTTGTTGCGCTGGTCGTCGACGCCCTTGCTCACGGAGGCGTCGCCGGTCTCCTCGATCACCAGCTCCGGGTGGGCCTTCGCGACCCGCTCGGTCTGCTCCTGGAGCGGCGGGACGTTCTTCTGGTCCTCCTGTTCCGAGCCGTTCAGCTCCACCTGGACCCGCAGTACGCGGCCGTCGGCCGAGCGCACCGGGGCGGCGACCGAGGCGACCTCGGGCAGCGCCGCCATCCGCGCGGTGACGTCCTTGACGGCGGCGTCGGCGGCCGCCTCGTCCAGCGGGCCCGAGGCGGCGCGGATGAGCACCTGTTCCGTGGGCCGGAATCCGACACCGCCCTCGGCGGCGAGGGCCTCGGCCCGGCCCGCCTCGCCGACGCGGAAGTCCTCCGCCGTGGCGCTGTTCATCCCGGCGGCGATCCCGCCCCCGAGGCACAGCGCCACGAAGACGAGCCAGCCGATGACCGCCCGTCCCGGGTGCAGCGCGCTCCACCGGGCCACGCGCACCGTGACCGATCTCCTGCCCATGTCCGTCCCCACCCCTTCGCGCATCCCCTCGCGCACTCATTCGACGGACGCCCTGCCGGACACCCTCTTCCATATGTAAGTGGAGACTGACAGGTGAAGGTTCAAAGCGTCAACTGTCATATCGAAGGTTTGACAGCCCTTCCCGCCATGCGTAAGCCTTGGCTGACAGGCTTGATCAGGAGCAGGACCAGCGTGAAGGCGGGCGAAGGCGGACCGTGGACAACGCCATGGACAGCGAGGAACTCCTCGCCTTTCTCGCCGCTGTCGGCCACGCCCAGCGCATCCGGATCATCAGCGAGCTCGCGTCCGGCCAGCTCTACGTGAGTGAGCTGGCCCGGCGCCTCGGGGTGTCCCGCCCCCTGCTCTACATGCACCTCGAACGCATGGAGAAGGCCGGTCTCGTCGTCGGCCGTCTGGAGCTCTCCGACGACGGCAAGGCACTCAAGTACTTCGAACTCGCGCCGTTCGACGTGCGGTTGAACGTGGATACGATCAGCGCTGCCGCCCGGCGGACCCGGCCCGGACCGTCGAAGGACGCGGCGGCGGGCGACGGGACGGGCGACGACGAACAGCACTCAACAAGGGGGACGCCCTAGTGGACGACGTGATCATTCCCGTCGCATTTTTCCTGATACTCGCCGGCGCGATCGTCGCCGTCGCCTACTTCCAGACCCAGCGCAACCGCGAGCGCGACCGGCAGTACGCCGAGGCCATGCACGAGTACCGCACGGTCGTGGAACGTGCCAGGTCGGAGCAGGAGGCGACCCGTCTCCAGCTCCAGGAGATCGGTCACCGGCTCCAGACCGTCGAGGGACTGCTGCGCAG
>NZ_JASKYR010000945.1:0-2016 GCF_041028215.1 Streptomyces flavofungini | reverse complement strand
CCGCTTCCTTCTTGCTGCGGCCGGTGCCGGTGCCGTACGAGACGCCTCCGACGCGGGCGGCAGCAGTAAAGGTCTTCTCGTGGTCGGGTCCGCTCTCCGTGACGAGGTACTCGGGCACGCCGAGGCTCTCGGTCGCGGTGAGCTCCTGGAGACTGGTCTTCCAGTCCAGGCCCGCTCCCAGGTTCGAGGACTTCTCGATCAGCGGGTCGAAGAGCCGGTGCACCAGCTCACCCGCCGCGTCCAGACCCTGGTCCAGATAGACCGCGCCGATCACCGCTTCCAGGGTGTCGGCGAGGATGGATGCCTTGTCCCGGCCTCCCGTGCCCTCTTCGCCCCGGCCGAGCCGGATGAAGGAGCCGAGTTCGAGGCCGCGGCTGACCTCCGCCAGCGCACGCGAGTTGACCACCGCGGCCCGCAACTTGGCCAGCTGGCCTTCGGGCAGGTCGGGGTGGGTGCGGTACAGCGTGTCCGTGACGACGAGACCGAGCACGGAGTCCCCGAGGAACTCAAGGCGCTCGTTCGTCGGCAGGCCGCCGTTCTCGTACGCGTACGAACGGTGGGTCAGCGCACGCACCAGAAGGGCGGACTCAAGTGTGTACCCGAGCCGCCCTTCCAGAAGCGTGTGGGACGAGGCCGTGGTCTCCGCCAGTTTCTTGGCGTCTTCCGCCTTCTTGGGGCTAGACACGGTGCCTCTCACCAGCCGCTCAGACCTCGAGGACCTGGCGCTTGTTGTAGGTGCCGCAGCTCGGGCACGCGATGTGCTGCAGCTTGGGCTCCTGGCAACGCTCACACGAAACCAGGGTGGGGACCGCAGCCTTCCACTGCGACCGGCGGTGGCGCGTGTTGCTGCGCGACATCTTCCGCTTCGGAACAGCCACGGCTACTTCTCCTGCTTCTCGTCGACGCCCGCTTCCGCTTCGGCGCCGCTCATCTCGTCCTTCTCGCCGTCCTGGATGGTGCCAGCGAGTCCCTGCAGTGCCGCCCAACGGATGTCGACGGCGTCGTGGTGGTGGTCCGGGTCGTCCGCGAGCCGCACTCCGCACTGGGAGCACAGGCCCGGACAGTCTTCCTGGCACACCGGCTGCATCGGCAGTGCGAGCACCACCGCATCACGCAGCACAGGCTCAAGGTCGAACATGCCGTCCTCGAGAAAGAGCCTGTCCTCATCTTCCTCGGCGTCGTCGGCCGGATCCGCGGTGCGGCCCCGGTCGTCGGCGTCAGGGTAGGAGAACATCTCCTGGAAGTCCGCTTCGAGCTCGAGCTCAAGCGGCTCCAGACACCTTACGCACTCCCCCTCGGCCGATGCACGGGCGGTGCCTGTGACAAGCACCCCTTCCATGACCGACTCGAGACGGACCTCAAGCTGGACCGGCGCGCCCTGCGGCACTCCGATGACCCCTTCGATGCCGAAGACACCGGGCGGGCCCGGCGCCTCGACCTCGCGGGTGACCCGCTGCATGGCACCAGGACGCCGGCCCAGCTCGTGTGTGTCGAACACGAGTGGGTTGCGGTGGTCGAGGCGCGTGCTCAGGGCTTCTCCTGCTTTCGGATCCGGGAGGTTCAAGGGGGGCCGCCGCACTGATGCCTCGGAAATGAGGCCCGGGCGGGCAGCCTGGATCGCGGACGTATGCGCGACCGAAGAGCCAGGATACTTGACCTTTCGCTCTCGGCCCAATCCGGTCGTAGCGGCCCCGGCGAAGCGCCCTAGCGTCCCTGCTCGTACTGGCGGAGCTGCTCGGCGCTGATCATGGTCGTGTCGAAGAGACTGGTCTCCTCCAGCGTCCCCGCGCCCTCGTACTGGGGCTGGTGGGGCTGAGATGCCTGCTGGGTCTGCTGCGGCTGCTCGTACGGCTGCTGCGGGTAGCCGTACTGGTGCTGCTGCTGGTGCGGGTCCTGGTAGTGATCCTGGTGCTGGCCCTGGTACGCGTACGGGTCCTGCTGGCCGTAGGGCTGCTGCTGGTACGCGTACTGGTCGTGGTGCTGACCCTGGTGCTGGTCGTGGTGCTGGTCCTGGTG
>NZ_JASKYR010000944.1:0-2173 GCF_041028215.1 Streptomyces flavofungini | reverse complement strand
CGCTTCCCCCGTGTCCCCCCGTCCGTGAGGCCTTAGGGCCGTTGCTTCACCTTGTCGGTGATCCCCCAGCTCTCCAGGTACGAGAGCTGGTCGTAGGTCTTCATCTTGTCGCCGTCACCCGAGGACCGGGCGTCGCGGAAGCCGAGGAACTCATAGGTCCCCGGCGCGAAGATGAAGTAGGCGCCGTAGCCCGACTGCCCCTCGGGCAGCGTGGGGTCGTCGTAGGTGATCGCGACGCCTGTGCGGCCCTTGGCGTCCTTCTGGCCCGGCACGGCCTTCACGCCGGGCACCATGCCGAGCGCCTCGTACGCGGCGGGGCGCAGCCCCTTCGGCATCACCGGGACCAGCTTGAGCAGCCCGGCGAGGCTGAAATGGACGTCCGACCACTCCTGGTCCGTGATCTGGTCCAGGGAGTCGTTGGCGTCGTTCGGGCCGCTCTTGTGGAGCAGCGAGAGGATCAGCTTCTCGGGGTCGGTCGGGAGCTTCTCCAGGGTGCCCCAGTCCTGCGGCGGCCACGAGGACTCGTTCTCCTTGAGCGGCTCCGACCACCAGCCCTTGCCGATCTCCATGACCCAGGAGCGCCTGGAGCCGTCCACGGAACGCCAGTTCTCGTCCACGTGCCGCTTGACCTGCCCCGTGCGCTTCTCGGTCTCCTTGATGATCTCCTTCGTGTAGATGTACTGGTCGTCGCGCGGCGCGACCGTCCTCTCGTGCTCGCGCTCGTACGCCGCCGCGCCGTTGAGCACGGCACGCGCGCTGACGTTGCGCATCGAGGGGGCGTGCGACCTGGCCCGTGCCGCCCCGTCGTCGCCGTCGCCCACCGCGACCACGACCGTGCCCGCCACGGCGGCCGCCACGGCTCCGGCGACGGCGACGCGCAGCAGGGGGCGGCGCCGCACGGGGCGTACGGACGCGGCCGGTTCGTTCATCGCGGCGAACAGCCGCACCCGCGCGCGGTGGCGCGTCTCCGCGTCGGGTGGCGGGGTCTGGGCGTGCAGGGCACGCAGTTCATCGAGCTCATTCATGGGCGTGTGCCTCTCGGAAAGCTGTCGGATCGGATCCGCCCAGTGCTTCGCGCAATGTGCTGCGAGCCCGGTGCAGCCGTGATCTGACGGTGCCGACCGGTACGCCGAGGGCGCGGGCCGCCTCCTCGTAGTTGAGGTCGGCCCAGGCCACCAGGAGCACCACGTCACGGTGGCGGGCGGAGAGCTTGGCCAGGGCCTCCGCCAGGTCGCCGCGCACCCCCTCGGCGCCCGCGCGGGCGACCGCGCGGTCGGCGACCGGCTCCTCGTGCGGCACCGGGGCGGGCACCCGGGCGAGCGCCTTGAAGCGCCGCGCCTCGGCCCTGCGGTGTCGTCCGATGAGGTTGGTCGCGATGCCGAACAGCCAGGGGCGGGCGTCGGCCCGCGCCAGGTCGTAGCGGTGGCGCTCCTTGAAGGCGGTGGTGAAGGTGTCCGCCATCAGATCCTCCGCCGCCTCGGGGCCGAGCCTGCCTGCCGCGTACCGGTACACGGAGTCGGCATGCCGGTCGAAGAGGACGGCGAACTGCTCGGGCTCATCCCGGGACCGCTCGATGGACCAGGCGTCACTCTGCTCGCGCTGCCCCAGGGACGGCGGGACGCCGGGTTCGACGGTCATCGGGGCTCCTTTCGTACGTCGGTACGCCTCGAAGGCTTGGGCTCAAACGGTTGGTTCACCGCTTCTTCGCCGCAGGCCCGGATCGAGTTCCATTCGCGCGCGGAGGTGCGTGCGGCGATGTGCGCGCGGAGGCGTACGCGACAAGCGCGGGGCCCGGCCGGAACGGTTCCGGACGGGCCCCACGAAGACGGGTGGATCAGACGGGACGGGTGGATCAGACGACGGCGCCGCGGCCCGGGTCGTCGTCCTCCTCCTCGTCGCCCGCGTTCATCCGCATGACCAGGGTGGCGAAGCCGCCGAGGAAGCCGCCGATGCCGAGCGTGGTCAGCCACCACGTCATCTGCCAGCCGAGGAGCACCGCGAGCAGGATGAGCAGCGGGCCGCCGAGCACCGCGAGCCAGGCGAACTTGGCCGTCACGTCCGCCTCGGGCAGCGGCGGCGGCTCCGGCGGCACGAAGTGGCCCTCGTCGCCCGCGTCGAAGTCGTCGTCGGAGGGCTCGGGGGGCGCGTAGTCCCGGGGGCCGCCGATGCCGGG
>NZ_JASKYR010000943.1:0-2221 GCF_041028215.1 Streptomyces flavofungini | reverse complement strand
GCCCCGGGTCGCGCAGCGCGGTCTCCAGGAGGACGAGGCCGCCGAGGGTCAGCCGCTCCCCCACGACGCGCAGTTCGGGCTCGGCCTGGACGGCGAGGTCGAGGCGGACGGTGCCCGCGGGCCCCTCGACCGAGCAGCCGATGCGGAATCCGCGCCGATCCGGCACACAGGCCACGGGGTCGTCGAAGACGTCGATGAGTTCGGCACCCGCGCCGAGCCGCGCGAGCGCCTCGTACGCGCGCAGGGCGCTGGTCTTCCCGCTGCCGCTGGGTCCCGTGACATAGGTCAGCGGGCCGAGCGGGAGGACCGTGCCCCGGTGGCCGGCGAAGGCGGACAGCCGCAGCTCGACCACGTGCGGCCGGTCCTTGCCTGTCGGTGGCCAGGGGGCCCGCACCGGAGGGAGCAGCGTCATGTCCGGAACGTAGGCGCCGTCCGGTCAGGCGAACCGTTTTGCCCGTCCGCCCTTCCTACGTTCGGGGTATTACCCGGCAGGACCCCGCGCGCGCGGTCGACGACGGGTTACGTCGACGACGGATTACGGGGCCCCGTTGGCACAGGTCCGGTGGTTCGGGACCGCTGTCCCGGGCCCGCGGCCACAGGCCCGTTGTCATAGGCCCGTGCCATCCTGTGCGGGTGAATCTGGAGGACCTCAGACAGCTGCGCCGGGCCCGTGACGTGATGGACAGGGACTATGCCCGGCCTCTCGACGTGCCCGCCCTCGCGCGGGTGGCCCTCATGTCCCCCGGCCACTTCTCGCGCAGCTTCCGGTCCGCCTACGGGGAGACTCCGTACAGCTATCTCATGACCCGGCGCATCGAGCGCGCCAAGGCGCTCCTGCGGCGGGGCGACCTCAGCGTGACCGAGGTCTGCTTCGAGGTGGGGTGTACGTCACTGGGGTCGTTCAGCACCCGCTTCACCGAGCTGGTGGGCGAGAGCCCGAGCGCCTACCGGGCGCGGTCGCACGAGCCCGGCGAGCCCATCCCCGCGTGCGTGGCCAAGTTCCTGCTGAGACCGGTCAGGAATGGAGAAGCGAAAGCACCGGGCCGCCCGTAGCTTCTACGGCATGGACATCAAGCTCTCGCAGTGCTTCATCGCCGTCGACGACCACGACAAGGCCATCGCCTTCTACCGCGACGCCCTCGGTCTGGAGGTGCGCAACGACGTCTCGTACGAGGGCCTTCGGTGGGTCACCGTCGGCTCGCCCACGCAGCCCGGCGTGGAGATCGTGCTCGAACCCCCGGCCGCCGACCCGGCCACGTCACCGGCCGACCGGCAGGTCATGGCCGAGCTGCTCGCCAAGGGGCTGCTGCGGGGTGTGATCTTCTCCACGGACGACGTGGACGGCACCTTCGAGCGCGTCCAGGCCGCGGGCGGCGAGGTCCTCCAGGAGCCGGTCGACCAGCCCTACGGCGTACGTGACTGCGCCTTCCGCGACCCGGCGGGCAACATGCTCCGCTTCAACCAGCCGCGCCGCGGATAGCACCGTCGGGGCACGCACGGGATCAGGGCTGGGCGACCGCCTCGACCAGTCCCTGGACCTCCGTGCCGGGCGGCGCGAGCAGGAAGACGTTCTTGTCGACCCGGTGCATGCCGCAGCCGAGGCCGAGGACCACGCCGCTGCTGAAGTCCAGTACGCGCTTGGCCACTTCGGTCTCGGCGCCGGTCAGGTCGAGCAGGACCGGGATCTGCGCCATGACCGTCTCGGCGACCTCGCGGGCGTCCGAGAAGACGTTCACCCGCATCACCACGAAGCGCCGCCGCGCCTCGGTCTCCGCCTCGGGCATCGCGCGGTGCCCGGGCCACGAGGGCCATTCGTTGCGGCTGCGCAGCGGTACGACCTGGGCGAGCCCCTCCCACTGTTCGTCGGTGACGTCGTGGCGCTGACTGCTGCTCACTGACCCACTCCGTCCTGGCTCGTCCTCGATGTCTGCACCGGCCAATTCTTACGCCAAGTCACCCGATCAGCCCAACACCGACACGGATGGCCCATCCCGGATCGCGTCCGGCGGGCGACGGGTGGACCACGTTCCGGTCGCGAGTGAGCCACGCGCGGGCCGCGATACGGGTCGCGCGCGGGTCGCGATACGGGTCGCGATACGGGGCCTTCGCCTGGTCAGCAGTAGAGTGCGGGTCGCGCAGTCCCCTCCCGAGCCCCGAGGTATCGAAACGTTGAGCCCCGCACCTCCCGCCTCCCCCGAAGGCATACCGGCCGTCTCCGTAG
>NZ_JASKYR010000942.1:0-2337 GCF_041028215.1 Streptomyces flavofungini | reverse complement strand
ACGACGACCGCGGAGAGGCCGCTCTCCTCGCGGGCCCGCCGCGTGAGCGCCGTGTCGCCGCGCGGCAGATAGACGAGGTGCCCCAGGTCGGCGCAGTCCAGGCAGCGCGGCTCGCCGCCCTCGAGGGTGAGCAGGGTGAGCGGCCCGGAGCGGCACTCCGCGCAGTGCCGTCGGGTCAGGGGCTGAAAGGCCACGAGGCCGGCAGGAGGGCTCGCCATACCCTTTCCATTCCCCGCAGCGCGCCCCCGGCCTCGCCGCCGCACCCGGCCCCGCGCCCGCACCCGTCGGCAGGACGGCATCATGGGTCCGTGCGCCTCGAACCGATCACCTGGGAGCGGCTTGCCGACACCCTCGCCGACCGCCTGCTCGACCTGCGGACGGCCGACGGCGGCGCCTGGCCGCGCGTCGCCGTGGACGGGGCGCCCGCGGCGGCCACCGGCGAACTCGCGCGGCGGGTGAGCGACGCGCTGCGGCTGCGTGGCAGGACGGCGCTGGTCATCGGCATGGAGGGGTTCCTGCGCCCGGCCTCGCTCCGCTTCGAGTACGGCCACGAGGACGTGGACGCCTACTACAGCGGGTGGTTCGACACCGGCGCGCTGTGGCGCGAGGTCTTCGGACCGCTCGACCCCGGCGGGTCGGGCCGGGTGCTGCCCGATCTCTGGGACCCGGTGACCGACCGCGCGACGCGCAGCCCCTACGTGGGGCTGCCGCCCGGCGGCCTGCTCCTGCTGCACGGCCCGCTGCTGCTCGGCCACTGGTTCCCCTTCGATCTGAGTGTGCACGTACGCCTCTCGCCGGGTGCCCTGCTGCGGCGCACGCCGGAGGAGGAGCGCTGGACGCTTCCGGCCTTCGAGCGGTACGACACGGAGACGGACCCCGCGGCCACGGCCGATGTGGTGGTACGGGCGGACGACCCGCGGCACCCGGCGTGGAACGGCTGACCGGGCGTCGACCGGGGGCCGAGCACCTCAGCCAGGAGCGGCGCGTCGGATTCCGCTACAGCCAGCCGTTGCGCCGGAAGCCGCGGTAGAGCGCGACACAGGCACCCGCTATCAGACTCATCATCAGCGGATAGCCGAACTGCCAGTGCAGCTCCGGCATGTGGTCGAAGTTCATTCCGTACATGCCGCAGACCATCGTGGGCACCGCGACGACCGCCGCCCAGGCGGTGATCTTCCGCATGTCCTCGTTCTGCGCGACGGTCACCTGGGCGAGATGGGCCTGGAGGATCGAGTTCAGCAGCTCGTCGAAGGCGGCGATCTGCTCGGTGGCCCGCTTCAGATGGTCGTCGACGTCCCTGAAGTACGCCTGTATCTCCGGGGCGATGACCCTCATGGGCTGGGTGGCGAGGATCTGGAGGGGGCGGCCGAGCGGCACCACGGCGCGCTTCAGCTCCAGCAGTTCACGCTTGAGCTGGTATATCCGCCCGGGGTCGACGCGGGCCCCGTCCGGGGCGAACACGTCCGACTCCACCTGGTCGATGTCGGACTGGGCGGCGTCCGTGACCGCGAGGTAGTCGTCGACGACCTGGTCCGCGATCGCGTGCAGGACGGCGGCGGGGCCCTGCGCGAGCTGCTCGGGCGCCGCCTCAAGGGCCTCGCGGAGCGGGCCGAGCGAGCCGTGCCTGCCGTGCCGGACCGTGATGACGAAGTCACGGCCGACGAAGAGCATGATCTCGCCGGTGTCGACCACCTCGCTGGTCGCGGTCAGTTCGGTGTGCTCCACGTAGCAGACCGTCTTGAAGACGGCGAACAGCGTGTGGTCGTAACGCTCCACCTTCGGACGCTGGTGCGCGTGGACGGCGTCCTCCACGGCGAGCGGGTGGAGGTCGAACAGGTCGGCGATCCCCGCGAACTCCTCCTCGGTCGGTTCGTGCAGCCCCAGCCAGACGAAGCCGTTGTCGCTCCTGCGGACCCGCTTCACCGACTCGACCAAGTCGCTCGCCGGAGGCTGGCGCACACCCTTCTGATACGTCACGCAGTTGACCACCGACGAGCCCAGCGGGGACCGGGCCGGGTGGCTCAGATCGACGCGTGCGTGACGGCGGCCGAGGCGTGCCACTCTCCGCAGCCCGCGGACCTTCCGCAGGCCGCCGACCTTGCCAAGGCCTCCGACTTTCCGCAGGTTGCCGGCCATCGACATGGGGAGCTCCTAGCGCTGATGACGAGACGAGCCAGTCTGCCAGCCAGCCCCGCCCTCCCGTCGAGCCTGTGGGAACGGACCATTCCGCTCCGGTTCTGGTGAAGGCCTGCCGCCGATCCGCGCCACGGCCGACGCCCCCGCCCGGCATCCGGCCGCCGCCGCGGCGACCGGCCCGGCYCSCGSGRGCCGGGCCGG
>NZ_JASKYR010000941.1:0-2484 GCF_041028215.1 Streptomyces flavofungini | reverse complement strand
GGACAGGATGGAGCCGTCGTCCCATTGCCGCGCGCCCCGGYGCGGGACGACCACCGGCTCGCTCGCCGCGGCGCCCCGCACAGACCGGTGCACCCGCCTGCTGTCGCGCGCCATGTCGTGCGTGACGGGTGAGCGCCGGATTGTGCACTGCTGACGGGGGGAAGCCCGCGCCGTTCGACGGCCCGGGTCAGGAGGCCCGGGGCCCGGGTGCGGGGTGGTGTTGCCGCCACCCCGCTGGGGACGGAAGCGGCGCGTCTCAGGCGGCGTCGGCCCCGTCCCGCTCCGAGTCGCGCCTGGAGGCACTGCGCCCGCGCGTCATCGCCAGGACGCTCCCGGCGACGGCGATCACCGCGATGGCCAGGGCGATGCTGACGCCGCCCAGAGTGTCCCAGTACACGTCCTCCAGACTGATCAGCAGCGCCGCCTCGTCGACCACAAGGGCGAGGCCCACCCCGTAGGCGAGGCCCATCCACGCGCGTGCCCGTGCCGAACGGTCGACGAGGCCCGCCGCGCCCACCGCCGCGAGGAGCAGGATGCCCCACACGTAGTGGTGGATGTGCACTCCGCCCGCCTCCATGTCGCCCACTCCGGCCACATCGATGTGGATGAGCCAGGTGAGCAGGCGCATCCCGCCGAAGGTCAGGGCGAATCCCCACCAGGCCAGGATGAAGCCGCGGCGCTTGGGGGAGATGCCGGGCAGCAGGCGCAGCCAGGGCGAGGGCTTCCCGTGGCCACCGGACGAGGAATGTTTTCCGTGCCCGTCTGGCGAGGGTCCTGTCGCGCGCGACGCACTCATACGGGCACTCCCGCCGTGAAGTCGTGGATCAGCGCCGCGAGGGCGTCCGGCGCGGTGTAGTGGGCCGCGTGCGCCGCGCCCGGGACCTCCTCCGTGCGGGCGGCGCCGGTCAGGGCGGCCACGCGCCGCAGCCAGGCGCCGGTCGCGATGGTGTCACCCGCGCCCCGGACGAGGAGCGTCGGCACGCGCACCTGGGCGAGGTTCCCCTCGAACGCTCCGGCGGCGTCCCGCAGGGCGTGCCGGAAGGACACGGCGCAGCGCGGCAGACCGGTCAGCAGATAGTCCGTCGCGGCCACCGCGAGCAGGGAGAGCGTCTCCCGGGGCGCGTCCGCGAGGAGCCTGCCGAACAGGCGGGAGGCCGATGCCTCCGGCTCCAGGGCGGGACCGACCAGCACCATGCCGTTCACCAGCTGCGGGTGGCGGGCGGTGAGGGCGGCGACCACCTGGGCGCCGACGGAGTTGGCCACCAGCAGGCTCGGCCCGGGGAGTAACTCCTTGTGCCAGCGGGCCAGCAGCTCGGCGCTGTGCTCCACCGCGGGTGCGCGGCGCACGGCGGCCCGGGACCGCGCGTTGCCCGGCAGATCGGGCACGAGGACCGACGCCCCGCTCGCGGCGAGACGCCGGGCGAGCGGCACGAAGTAGCGCCCGGAGAGACCGAGCCCGTGCACGAGCACCACGGTGCGTGTGCCCTCGCCCGGCACGGGTCCCAGGCGGCGGGTGAAGAGTCCGGCGGCTGTCATGTGATCCACTCGACCACCATCGCGCGTCCGCCGATCCGGTGCCAGGAGGCGGCCCGTGTCGGGCATCGGCACGGGCCCGCGCGCAGACGGTCGGTCCCGCGCGCAGACGGTCAGTTTTCGAGAAGCGCCCGCCATCCGCCCCTCACTAGCGTGAAGGGCATGGAAACCATCGAGAACGTCACCCTCGCCGTGGCCGACCCCGAGGCCGCCCGCCGCTTCTACACCACCGCCTTCGGCCTCGGCCCGCAGATAGCCCTGCGGGCCTCCGACGCGGCCACGACCGGCTTCCGCGGGTTCACGCTGTCGCTGACCGTCTCCCAGCCCGCCGACGTCGACCACCTCATCGCCGCGGCCCTCGCGGCGGGCGCCACGGCACTGAAGTCCGCCGCGAAGTCGCTCTGGGGGTACGGCGGTGTCGTCCAGGCCCCGGACGGCACGATCTGGAAGGTGGCGACCTCGGCGAAGAGGAACACCGGCCCCGCCACCGGGCGGATCGAGGCGGTCGTGCTCCTCCTCGGCGTCGCGGACATCGTCGCCAGCAAGCGGTTCTACGTCGAGCAGGGCCTCGCCGTGGCGAAGAGCGTCAGCCGTATGTACGTGGAGTTCGAGGCCGGTTCGAGCCCCGTCAAGCTGGGCCTGTACCGGCGCCGGGCGCTGGCCAAGGACGCGGGGGTGCCGCCCGAGGGAACCGGCTCGCACCGGCTGGTGATCGGCGGCCGTGCCGGTGCGTTCACCGACCCGGACGGCTTCGAGTGGGAGACCGCCGCGCTCAGGACCGAGGTCTGACGGCGGCGCCACCGCGCGGCGTTCACCCCCTCCCGCTCAGCCATCTCTGCGACGGCACGGCGTTCCCCTGTCGCCGATCCGGACGGCACGGGCGACGCGYTCGCGGCCAGGACGGGCTCCGTCCCGCGCCGACCGGACGAGCCGGGGGCGGCGGCCGTGGCC
>NZ_JASKYR010000940.1:0-2168 GCF_041028215.1 Streptomyces flavofungini | reverse complement strand
CGGGCGGGCTGCTCTGCGTCCTGCGGATGCTGCGGAGCTGGCGGACGGCCGCTCCGGAGGCGGGCGTCGCCCTGCTCGGCGGCTACGCGCGCGTGGCCGCCGTCCTGTTCGCGGCGATCACGGTGACCGGGACGTGCAGCACGCTGCGCCGGATGCCGCCGGGCACGGTCGCCGACCAGCTCACCGGAACGGCCTACGGCAGGGCGCTGCTCGCCAAGGTGCTCCTGGTGGTCGTCGTCGCCGTGCTCGCGGTCCTGGCCCGCCGCAAACTCCGCCGCTCGCCCGACCGGGCGTCGGCCTATGTGCCCGCGCGGGGCGAGGTGATCGCGCTCGGCGTCGTCGTGGCGCTCTCCGCGCTGCTCACCGCGGTACCGGTGCCGATCCGCTGGTGAGCGGCGAGCACGCCCCTGGCCAGCAGATACTGCGCCGCGATGTAGGTGAGCATGACCGCGAGGTCGGGGCGTGGCAGCTGCGGCCAGTCGGCGACGCCGGTCGCGATGAGCGTGTCCGACAGCAGGAACAGCGCCCCGCCCGCCGCCGCGGTGACGCCGAGTGCGGCCGCGCCGACGGCCATGGCGGTGAGCAGCAGGCTGTAGCCCGCCACCGGGCCGCGCAGGTCGGCGGGCAGGTCCGGCCAGAGCAGCGTCACGGTGCCGGCGAGCGCGAGGGCGTAGGCGGCCACCAGGGCGGCGCCGTACCTGCCCATGCGGCCGTACCTCCTGAAGAGCACGAGGTAGCAGACGTGCCCGGCGGCGAAGGAGCCCATCCCCGCGAGGAAGGCGGGGTCGGTGTCGAGGAGCAGCAGGGTGTCGCCGCCCCAGCCGAGGAGCAGGGCGGCGAGCAGGAGCCGCGGACCGCGCCGCGCCAGCACGTACGCGGCGAGGAGCGGCATGAGCAGCGGCTTGAAGACGGCATGGGCGGTGTCCGAACCCGCGAGGAGCGCGGCGAGGTCACCGAGGGCGGCGAGCCCGAAGGCGCCGAGGAGCGGTCGCGGCGAGGGCCGCCACCCTGTCACGCGGCCCGCTCCGGCACCGGCGCGGGGGCCTGTGCCGCCCCGGGAGGCGCGGGCTCTGTGCGGCCTTCGGGCGCCACGGGGGCCTTGGGCTGCCAGCCGGGGCCGCCGAAGACCCGCCCGGCCCGCTCGCGCCAACTCGCGGCCGCTTTCAGGTCCCTGGCGATGGCGGCGTACTCGTGGGTGGCGACGCGCAGCGGGTTGAAGGTGTCGATGTTCTTCGTCAGGCCGTACACGGGCCGGTCGGTCTCGGCGACCCAGGAGCCGAAGAGGCGGTCCCAGATGATGAGGATGCCGCCGAAGTTGCGGTCCAGGTAGCCGCCCTGCGAGGCGTGGTGCACGCGGTGGTGCGAGGGCGTGTTGAGGACGTACTCGAAGGGGCGCGGCAGCTTGTCGATGCGCTCGGTGTGGATCCAGAACTGGTAGACCAGGTTGGCCGAGGAGCAGAAGGCCAGCGCCGCCGGGTGGACGCCGCAGGCGATGAGCGGCAGGTAGAACGGCCACACCGTGAGGCTGGTCCAGGGCTGGCGCAGCGCGGTGGTGAGGTTGAACCTGCGGCTGGAGTGGTGCACCACATGACAGGCCCACAGGATGCGGATCACGTGGTGGCCCCGGTGCGACCAGTAGTAGAAGAAGTCCTGCGCGAGCAGCATCAGCGGGACCGTCCACCACAGGACCGGCACGCGCAGGGGGGTGAGGGCGTACACCGCGGAGTAGACGGCGACGATCGGTATCTTCCACAGGAAGTCGAAGGCGAGGCTGCCGAGACCCATGGTGACGCTGGTGGCGGCGTCCTTCGTCTCGTACCCCGCCTGGTCCTCGTCCGGATGGAGCCGGTGGCTCACGATCTCGACGACGGTGAGCAGCACGAAGGCCGGGATGGACCACAGCACGACATCGGGCAGGTTCGGGGACATGCGTGCACCGTAGAACGGCTGGTGCCCGGCGACTAGGGGTTGTTACCGACAAGTATTACCGCCGGTACGGGAGTGGATGTTGGTGATCCCCGCCAAAGGGCCCCTCCTGAACGGGCGGTGGTCTCGGCGAAGGGCCACCGGGAGCGGTCTCAGCAGCGGGCCACCGGGAGCACCGACGTGACGTCACGGGCCGGTATCCGAAGCCGCCCCACCGCCTTCTCCCCGGCCTCCCCCTTCTT
>NZ_JASKYR010000094.1:0-15560 GCF_041028215.1 Streptomyces flavofungini | reverse complement strand
CCCCTTGCTCGGCGGTGCCCAGCTCCCCCACCCCCCACCGCCCGAGCAATCTCCGGTCCGACAGCCCGACAGCCCGACAGCCTCAGTCGAGGGGTGTCCGTTGCTCACCGTCGGCCCGGTGCACGCTGACGGCGTACCCGCCGCCCGCGTAGGGGTGGGCGTCCCACGTCGCGAAGCGGTCGGTGAGGGTGAGACCGGCCGCGGCGCAGTACGTGTCGTAGTCGGCCAGGGTGATGGCGGGCCGCACCGGCAGATGTGCTTCGTCCAGACCGAAGCCCGCGATCAGGAGACCACCCGGGCGCAGAACCGCCGTCAAGCGGCTGACCACCTCGGCCTCCGTGCCCCTGGCGAGGAGCTGGAAGATGTTGCCCGCGGCGACGACGAGGTCGAAGGCGGGGCCACCGGGGAGGGTGGCCGCATCGAGGTTCGCCGCATCGAAGGTCGCCGCATCGAGGGTGGCCAGGTCGGCCTGGAGCCACGGCAGCTCCGGCGCCTGTTTGCGCGCCACGGCCAGCATGGAGGCATCGAAGTCGACCCCGACGCAGTCGTACCCGAGTTCGGCGAGGCGGATCATGACCCGGCCGGTGCCACACCCCGCGTCCAGCACCCGCGCCCCGGCGGGCACCAGCGCGGCACACAGGCTCGCCTCACCGTGCGTGTCCTTGCCGCTTTCGGCCAGCGCGGCGAACCGGGCGGCGTAGTCCTCTCCGGACGCCCCACCGGTCAGTTCTTCCCAACGGTTCATGAGGGACAGGATAGGTGGGTGGGGCGTGCGTTCCGGGTTTCCCCTGGCACCGCAGCCGCTTGGGCGAGCCTCTCCACGTGCGTGACGTGAGACCCGCGCCGGGTCGGTGCCCTCTTCGCCGCGGAATACGTGTGTCGCGCGCGGAGATCACCAAAGCGGGTGAACCGTCCCACTTCGCCGAACCGGCACGGTCGGACGCCACGTCCACGCCTCCATGAACCCCAGCAACCTGCACCTGACGGAGCCGGGCCTTGCCCGCATCGTCATTCACTCCGCGGACGCTCACACCGTGACGACGCTGGCATACGCGATCGCGGCCCACTTGAACGCCACCGGCCCTTCCGAGCCCTACTGGGTCTCCGGTGAGGGCGGTGTGGCGGTCACCTTGCACGCCTACACGATGGCCACCCGCAGACCGGATACGTCGGGCCCGGTGTGAGGAGGCTGGATCAGCCGTGCGCGGTCGGCGCGGCAGGGCGCGTCACGTTCGCGGGGACTCGGGGCCGAAAGGCTCGCTTCCGCCATGCGTCGCGTGCCACGGTGTGGTGATCGCACGACACGTATCCTGTAAGGAAGGTGCGCACATGAAGCCGATGTCTCGTCGGACAGCAGGCCTGCTCACTGCAGGGGGCCTCGCCGTGGCGCTGCTGGCCGGACCGGTCGCGGTCGCCCAGGCGGGCGAACGGAGCGAGAGGTGCCCGGGCGGCTGCGCCCAGTTCCACCCGGACCAGTTCACCCCGGACGGTTTCCAGGTGTCCTCCACCCCGAAGGACGCGACCACGGACGGCAATTACGACCCGCACTAAGCACGACAGCCATCGGCTGACCGTGCCGGGTGTGCCGGACACCGCGGCTGACATGACGTGATCATGGGCTGCCACCAGCACATTCAAGGTTTCCTCCAGGTCTGTGCAAACCCCAGCGGCCACAGTGGCTGTACCGAAAGCGGCCGCTGGGGTCCGCTCGTCCGAATCCAGGCCAGGAGGGAAAGCGGTATGGAGTCATGCGCAGACGGCCACGGGGCGCCGAACCCGCTTCAGGCACAGACCACAGCGGAGTTCCTCGATCTGCTCAGACACCTCAAAGCACGGTCCGACCTGTCCTATCGAGAGCTGTCCGTCCGGGCCGACTCGGTGGGCGACATACTGCCTCGCAGCACCATCGCCAACATGCTGGGACGGTCGAGCCTGCCGCGCGAAGAGCTGCTCCTGGCCTATGTCAGGGCGTGCGGCTGCGGTCCGGATGCAGCAGCCGATTGGCTCCTGGCGCGCAAGGAGTTAATGGCGCCCGGGAGGCGGCGGGCGACTGAAAGCGCGTCCCCGGCCCGTTCTTCGTCCGATGCCGGGAGTCCTACCGCCATCGCGCCGGTCCTACGAGCGAAGGTGCCCCGTCGCCGACGGCTTCGGCGACGGACACGCCTCCTGCCGACCCTTGCCGTGACCCTGGCGCTGGTCGTGGCTGGGACCCTGGCCTTCGTGCGGTTCTCGTCCCGGGGTGGGGTGGATGATGCCGCCGTGCGGCCGCCGGTGGCACCTGCGGCCGGACCGGTGCGGATACGGGCGCTCACGTCCGGGCTCTGCCTGGATGAGAGGCCGGACAGCCGCAGCGGCCGGGTCTATGGAGAGGGGTGTACCGAGTCCACCGTCGTCCGGTTCGGCCTACGACGGCTCACCGACTCCACCTGGCGGCTGGCAACCGACCACCGCGACTACGGTGACGGCTGCTCCGGCATATGGGACGGCGGAACGGCAGCCGGGGCTGCCCTCCAGGACCAGGAGTGCGGTAAGCGAGGTTCCGCCGAGGCCTTTCGCATCGAGCCGTTCGGCAGCCCGGTGAAGGGCTACCGGGTACGTCCGGCGCACACCGGCCTCTGCCTCGGGATGCGTGGGGGCGAAGCACGGCAGCTGGCGTGCGCCGCTGACGGAGAAGGCCAGCTGTTCTCCTTCGACCCCGACAGAGCGTGACCGGCTCTCCCCCACCTCACGCGACACGCACCACGCGGCCGCGAATGTGTCTGGCCGGGACATAGCCGAAGTGGCGGGAGTCGTGACTGTGTGACGGGTTGTCTCCCAGCAGGACCACCATGTCGCGGGGCACTCGGGGATCACCGTCCATGGGCTCGGGGGCCGGTTCACCGCCGACAGCGGCGATCCGCTTGATGATGAGCTGTCCGCTTCCGGGCTCGGGGAGGACGACGATGTCGCCACTGGCCAGCTGCTGTGGCGGCACACGCTTGGTGAAGACCTGTGTGCCATGCGGCAGCCCCGGTTCCATGCTGCTGCCGACGACGGTCACCCGTAGGTTGGTACGGCGGATCCGCCACACGAGTCCGGCCGCCAGCGACAACACGACGATCGCAGTCCAGCGCATGGTCAGGCCACCTCCTGCGGAGGGTTCACATACCCGGCGGCCTGAGTGGAGAACATGCGTGCGTAGGTGCCCGCCTGCGCCATCAGTTGTACGTGTGTGCCTTGTTCGGTGATCCGCCCGTCCTCGATGACCACAAGGAGATGGGCTTCTCTGATCGCGCCGAGACGGTGGGAGACCAGCAGGCTGGTGCGCCCCGAGCGATGCTCCGTCAGTCCCTGGTGGATCGCGTGCTCCGCCTGGGCATCCAGTCCTGAACTCGGTTCGTCCAGGATCAGCAGGTCACAGTGCTGCCTCAGATAGGCGCGTGCCAGCGACAGCCGCTGCCACTGACCGCCTGAGAGCGTTACGCCGCGGCTCCTCCGCGGCTCGCTCTCGTCATCGTCATCGTCATCGTCGAGGAAGCTGCGGGAAAGGAGCGTTTCGTAGCCCCGCGGCAGTCCGGACACGAATGTGTGCGCACCGGCCTTGGCCGCCGCCGCGGTCACCTCCTCCATGTCATGACGCAGTTCGAGGTTGCCCAGGCCGACGTTCTCGCGCGCTGTGAGCTCGTACTGCATGTAGTCCTGGAAGACGGCGCCGATCCTGCGCCGCAACTCTGCCGGGTCCACGTCCCGCAGGTCGACGCCGTCCCAGAGGATCTGTCCCCGCTGGGGGTCGTACATGCGGCACAGGAGCTTGATCAGCGTGCTCTTGCCGACCCCGTTGCCGCCGACGACGCCCACCGCTGTCCCCACCGGGATGGTCAGGTTGATGCCGCGCAGGATCCACGGGTGTTCGGGGGCATAGCGGAACCAGACGTCCCGCAGCTCGATGCCGGTGCGCAGCGGCGGCAGCGGCATCGGTTTCGCCGCCACCGGAAGGTCGGGTTGCGTGGTGATGACGTCCATATAGTGCTGGAAGAGGAGCATCTGCTGGTGGGTGACGGCGGTATCACGGGCGAGGGTGACCATCGCGGCCTGCACTCCGCCCACAGCGGCGATGAGCAGGGAGACGTCGCCGAGGGTGATGCGGCCGGAGACCGCCGCGAAGGTGGCCCACAGCAGTGCGGTCCCGGTGACGGCGGCCGTCACCAGGCCTGCTCCGGTCTGCAGGTACAGCTCGCGCCGGTCGAGGGCCGACTGCTCCTTGTTGGCCGCGGCGCGCTCGTTGGTCATGCGGCGCCGGAAGAAGGCCCCTGCGCCGAAGAGGCGTACCTCCTTGGCCGCCTGCACGTCGGTGAGCAGCTCCCGGTAGAAGAGCTCACGGCGTTGCAGCGGGCCGATGCGCCAGAACATCCCCGCCCGGCGTTTGGCGAGCCAGGTTTCCGTGGCGAGGGCCGAGGCACCCGACGTCATCACCAGCAGGGGCATCCAGGGCGACAGAACGAGCATGGAGCCCAGGAAGCCGACCATGGTGACCAGGGATCCCGCGACGGACAGGCAGCCGGTGACGACGGCTCCGGGCGCGGAGCCACCGGCCTGCAGGGCCAGCCGCAGCCGGTCCAGGAACTCCGGCTGCTCGAAGTGCGCCATGCCGACGAAGCGCTCGGTCACGGCGAAGAGGCGGTCCTGGGCCAACTGCCCGACACGGCGTTCGCTCTCCCGGTGGGCGAACAGGATCCACCGCGGCACCAGACTGGCGATGAGCCCAGCGCCCGCCAGGCCCAACCCGATGCCCACGATGGTCGGGGTCGGTGTCCGGGCATCACCCACCGAGTCCAGGAGCATCTTGGTCAGCCACGCCGCGAGCAGGGGCACGCCCGAGAATCCCAGGGTCAGTACGACAGCCAGGACGGTGAGCCAGGGACTCGCGGTCCAGCACAGGCGTACGGCGTGAGAAACCTTCTTCAACGCTCGCATGCTTCAGGCACCGAGCGGGGTGCTGGTGAGGTACTCCAGGCGAATGCCGGAGGTCTTCACCGTGGCCCGGTCGTCGATGATGCCGAATGCGGGATAGCCGCGCACTCCCAGCGCCGAGCCGAGGGGCCCGTTCTTTCCCTCCACGACGACCTGGGCCACCGGCTCAAGCACCTCTGCTTTGCCTTGCAGTGCGGCGGGGTCTCCGATGAGCACCGCGATCACCCGGCTTCTCCCGCCCGGGAAGGAAGCGGCGTACTCGGCGAACAGGGGAATCCCCTCTTCACACTCGGGGCAGCCCTGCGCGAACGCGGCGACAAGAGTGGGCCCTTCGGCCAGCAAGCTCTCGGAAAGCTCCGCACCGTCCGTGGTGGCGGCCCGAAAGGCAGTGACTTTCTCTCCGTCGGCCCGCATCACCTGCGGTGTGAGTTCCTGGCTCGCCCCTTCGGCGCCCTCCCGAATCCGTCGGAGGATGCCCAGACTCAGAACGAGATTGAAGATACACAGGGCGCCGAGCAGAACGAGCAAGGTGACGACGTAAGGCATGGTTTTCCCTTTCCGCTAGGACCTGGTCCGGAACAGGTCCGCCATCTCATCGGTCAGAACCGCCATCA
The DNA here is from genome assembly GCF_041028215.1 of Streptomyces flavofungini. Lineage (GTDB taxonomy): Bacteria > Actinomycetota > Actinomycetes > Streptomycetales > Streptomycetaceae > Streptomyces > Streptomyces flavofungini_B. The sequence continues at coordinate 9,996 of NZ_JASKYR010000094.1, read as the reverse complement.
CCGCTGCCACCGATCCCACGGCAGCCGCGGTGATGCTGCCCTGCCAGCCCGGCGCGCCCGCCGCAGGCTGTACGGAGGCAGCGATTCCGGCGCACGCTCCGGCGGTGAGCAGGACATTGCGCGCGACGTGCAGCTTGCCGACCGGCGTCTCTGACGTGCCGAAGCACCCGCAGGAGACCGAACTCCTGCGCCGGATGGCCCTGAGCAACGCGATGGTGAAGGACACCAGAAGCAGGGCGGCGGCCATCAGTCCGTACGCCGCCGCATCGGGGATGACAAGCGTGGCGATCGCACCCGCCTCGACGAGAGCGACCACCACAGCCGTTGCCCGGGCCGGCAGACGAGGAGCCAAGCCCTCGATCGACTCCAAGAAGGTGCCCCATCCGCCAGCGCGGAATTTCGCTGTCAGCGACACGGCAAAAACTATGCCGATGAGAAAGCGAGCCGTAAGAAATATGTGATCCATCGAAACTGCTCCTCAAGTGGTGCCGCGTGTTCCGCCCCTGAGCCAGGGGCGGAACACGCGGCGACAGACGAGTCAGCAGTTGCCGGAACCGCAGGCGCTGTAGCTGTAGGTGACGGGGCTTCCGGGGCACTGACGGGCGTACTTGCGCCGCCACCACCAGAACGGACAGCCGCCGTCGCACCAGGAGTCGATGACCGGGCACGCGGCGGAAGCCGATGCCTGAGGCGCGAGCAGCGCAACCAGCTTGTCGCCGGCCGCAGAGAGGGTGCGCATGTTTTTCCCTTCTTCATCTCCGATCTGAGCGACCCCGATTGAGGCCGCCGTCTGCTCGCCAGGAACGTCAACGAATGGCATACGTGCGACAGACCGTCGTTGCCTTTGTCCGGTCCTGGCGGCGTGAATCGAGATTGCCGATTCCACGGACGACTTCTCAAGCGTTCGAGCTGTCCCAGCTTGTCCGGGACAGCCACGACATGGGCGTCACCGCGGCCCAACTCGTCTGGGACGCAGGTGGGACACGGTCCGGGGCACGAAGGCGCTGGGTGCGGGAGGCCGCGTGTAGGGCTACCCGTCTCCCCGTCACCGTCTGCGGGCGCGAGCGTCGGCGACAGTGAAACGTGAGCGGAACATCAGCCAGGTACTGGAGAGTTCGGTGCGTTCCGCCGACCGGTCGGCGGAACAGCATGGCGCGAGCCGTGCTCACGTGACATCGCACAAAGGGAGACAGGGTGCTGGGAATGAAGCGTGTCAAGGCCGCGATCGTGGCGGCGGGAGTCGTGGCGGGCCTCGCCGTGGCCGTCGCACCGGCCCAGGCCAGCACCTGTACGACGGAGGGCGGCGGCGTCTACATCTGTGAGTACGGGATCACGAACCACCAACTCCTCCGGGGCGAGAAGGAGCAGTTCGTGGTCGGTTCCGACTACGCGGTGTGGACGCGCTGGACCACGGGTGGCAAGTGGAGCTCATGGGCCTCGCTCGGCGGCAACGTGCGCAGCAGGGTGGAGGCCGTCCACGCCTACACCAACCGGGGCACCGACCTGGAGACCCAGATCAGCGCCCAGGGCACCGATGGGAACCAGTGGGCCAGGCTGCGGCCGGGCCTTGGTCAGGCGTGGACGCCTTGGCGGGCCTTGGTGGACGGGGACGGCCCCGAGTAGTCGCCCCGCCCCCGCGCATCACCGCTGAGGACCTGGACCGGCTGGGGCCACCGCGGACGAACGCCGCATGCCCCGCTCCGCGCGTTACGCGGAGCGGGGCATGCGGCGTCGTCGCGGAAGACGCCTACCGCCATGGGCGGCGGGCGGTCTCAGCCTTTGAAGGTGTCCTTGCCCTTCTCCTTGCCCTCGCGGGCCTTGCCGCGAGTCTCCAGGGCCGCACCCTTGGCCGCGGTCTTGTCGTCTCCGAGCGCGTGCGCGCCCTTCTTCACGACCTTCCCCGCGACCTGCTCCGCCTTCGCCTTGGCCTTCTCTCCGGCACTCATGCTCAGTCCCTTCGTCGCCTTGGTGAGCGGTCTGTGATCCCGCATGCCCGAGCTCCCCACGTACAAACGTGGTCCACGGCTGATCGGCCTCGGCGGTGGGGTCAGGCGCGGGCCAGAACGAGCACGGCGTTGTGCCCGCCGAAGCCGAGCGACGACGTCGCGGCGCAGTCCAGGCGCGCGGGCCTGGCCGCGCCTGCCACCACCTCGACGGGTACCCGCGGGTCCTGTCGCCGCAGGTTGACCGTCGGCGGGATCAACTGGTGTTGCAGGGTGAGCACCGTCAAGGCGGCCTCGATGCCTCCGGAGGCCCCCAGTGCGTGCCCGGTCATGGCCTTGGTCGAGGTCACCAGCGGGCTGTCGCCGAAGACACGGTGCAGGGCGGCGCTCTCGACCAGGTCGTTGATGAGGGTGGAAGTGCCGTGGGCATTGATGTGGCCGATGTCGCCGTGCCCGACGTCGGCATCGGCCAGTGCCGCGCGCAGCGCCAGCTCGATGCCTTCTCCCTCTTCGTCGGGGGCGACGGAGGAGAAGGCGTCGTTGGAGGCCCCGTACCCGGCGAGCCAGGCCCGGACGGCGGCCCCTCGGGCTCGCGCGTGCTCGGCGCGCTCAAGCACCAGCAGTCCGGCGCCTTCGCCGACGACGAACCCGTCGCGGTCGGCGTCGAAGGGGCGGCAGGCGGCTGCCGGGTCCTCTGTACGGGTGGACATCGCCCGCATCCGGCAGGTGCTGGCGAACATCAGCCGTGAGCGCAGCGCCTCCGCTCCCCCGGCCACGGCGATGTCGCAGCGTCCGGCGCGCAGCAGGTCCATGGCGGTGCCGATGGCGTTGGTGCCCGAGGCGCAGGCCGTGCTGACGGCCAGGCTTGGTCCGCGTGCGTTCAGATCCCGGCAGATGTTGCTGGCGGCGGCGTTGTTGACGCTCAGCGGCGCGACTTTCGGCAGCACCCGGCGGGCCCCGCGCTCGGTGAGGACGGCTTGCTGTTCATCGTAGAAGTTGAGGCCGCCGTGGGCTGTTCCGACCAGGACGGCGACACGCGCCCCGTGCCATGTGCGCGGGTCGAGCCCCGCGTCGGCCACCGCCTCCCGGGCCGCGATCACCGCCAGTTGGGCGAAGCGGTCCATGTGCTGCGCGGTCCGGCCCAGAGCTCCTTCTGCGTCCAGGCTCCGCACCGTGTACATGAAGTCGCAGGGCAGGTCCCGCAACACCTCAGGCCTGTGCACGCCGGAGGGTGTGGTCGCCGAGGTGATCTCGTGCCACGCCGCCTTGGTGTCGTTGCCCGCGGCGGTCACCATGCCGAGTCCCGTCACCGCGACCGCACCTTGGCCCGCGGACCTCGTCATGCCGCGGCCGTCGTCTTCTCGCACACGACGGCGCACACGACGGCGACCAGGTGGCCCACCGTGTCGCGCGAGGTCAGGTGCACCTCGTCCAGGTCGACGCGCAGGGCGTCCTCAAGAACCAGCCGCAGCTCCTCCAGGGCCAGCGAGTCGATGTGCACGCGGTGCAGCGGCACCTCCGGGCCCAGCGCGTCCGCGGGCAGCCGGGACATCCTGCTGAGCTGGCTGATGATGTGAACTGCGGTGTCCATCTGCTGCGTGCTCCCTGATGCGGTGTGGCTCGGCCGACTCGGCCCTGGCTCGGCCCGGCTCGATGATTCTGTGACCGGAGCAACGCCGAGCGCGGAGGAAAGTGGCGCCCGACCCCCGTCGGGCCACGGCCGAACGGGTGACCCGGGGCGTCACCAGAGGTGTGCGTCCCCGTTGAGCACGTGTCCCGACGTTGACCGTGCGGTGCGGGCCAGCACCTCGTAAGCCTCGCCGTCCGCCGCCGAGTTAAGGAATCACATGCTGGAAGTGTCGGTCCGCGCCTTGCGGGTGAGCGGGCTTTCGTACGCCTACCGGTTGGTGCGGCATGAGGCGCCGCGGACGGAACCCCTGGTCGCCCTGGGAGGGATCTTCCAGGGGATGCTGCACTGGCCGGACCTGGAGGACGCGGTCACCCCGGTGACCAGCCTGGTGACCGCGGATCTGCCGGGCGCGGGCGCTTCCGATCCGTTGCGGCGCGAGCACGACAGCAATGTCCTGTCCATGGCCCTGGACAACATCATCACGGATCTGGGTGTGCCTCGCGTCAACCTCTATGGCTACTCGTACGGCTCGACCATCGCGTTCCGTTATGCCCAGCTCCGCCCCGACCGCGTCGCCCGCCTGGTCCTGGGGGGTGTGCCCGCCCGCATCACCGAGGACCAGCTCGCCCGGTGCCGTGAGGCCGGCGTCCTGTACGACACCGGAGACCCGCAGGGTTTCGCCACGCTGGTGGCCGAGCTGTCGCTCTGCCGCGACCGAAGCCGGTACGTCCACCGCCGCGACCTGGCCTACAGCTGTTACCGGCGGGCGCTGCTCCATGCCACCCGCACCCCCAACGGCAAGTCGGTGCTCGAAGATGCGCTCTACCGCAGGCCCCCGCTGACCGGCGGCCTGAAGGGCGTGCCCACGCTGGTCTTCACCGGTGAACACGACACGGTCAGTACCGCCGAAGAGCAGCGCCGCTTCGCTTCCAGCATCGCCGGAAGCGACTTCGTGACGATCCCCGACAGCGACCACTTGGTTCCCCTGGAGCGCCCCGAAGCCGTCACCTCCCTGATCGCCTCCTATCTCACCCTCCGTACACCTGCCTGGGCTTGACGCCCGCGAGCCGCACCAAGATCAAGGGCGGTGTCAGCGGCCGTCGCGGCGCCACTCGTACCGCCATACCGCGTCGAGTTCGTACTCGTGGGGCGTGCCGGGCGGGGCCGGTGGCAGTCGGCGTGCCGCTGCCACGCAGCGTTCGCCGTCGTGCAGTGCGAGCCCGTAGACGGCGACCACCTGGACTCGGCGGTCCGCGTCGTCCAGCAGGGCGGCCATGGCGTGGGCGAAGACGGGATCGTGGTCCCCGCCCTCGGCGATCCTGCGGCAGGCGGCCTCTCGTACGTCGGCGTCCGTGTCCGTCATCAGCTCCAGCAGTGCCGCACGGGCGCCCGCACGCACGGCGGGCGGCTCCGCCGGGAAGCCCAGCCCGTTCGCCACCGCCCGCCGGATTCCGGCCTCGGGGTGCTCGGCGTAGGGCAGGAGGGCGGCTTCGGCGCGCGGGTCGACGAGTTCGCCGAGCGCGACCAGCACCTCGGTGAGCACGGCGGTGTCCTCTTCCCTGGCCGACCATTCGGTGAACAGGTCCAGGGCAGGGGCGGCGAACGCGTCCTCGTCGCTGCCGTCGAAGAGGTGGGTCAGGCGGAGCACTGTGGCGCCGAACAGTCGGCGGGACGGCTCCGCGTGGGTGCGCAGGGCCTCGGCGGCCTCCCAGGTCCGCTGATCGCGGCGGCTGGCCAGCAGGATGGTCGCGTGCCCCCACGCGCTGTGGTGCTGGTCGTGCTGCACCGCGCGGGCCATCACTTCCTCGAAGGGGGCGCGGATGCCGAGCAGTTGCTCCAGGTGCGTGAGGATCGCCGCGTGCCCGTCCTGTACGGAAGTGCCGCCGAGGGTGAACTCGTTGACGCTGTGGTACTCGTCGTCCTGGACCTGGCTGCGGACGAGGCCGTCGTGGCAGCGGGTGCGGCGTCGCAGTTCGGCCTCGGCCCCCGCCTCGTGCCAGTCCCGCGCGAGGTCACACACTTCCATGAGTTCGGGCCTGGGGCAGCGGCCGCGGATGCTGTGCTCCAGGAGCGCCTCGACCAGCGCGGGCGACCCCGAGTCGACCGCCTCGCGCAAGGTGAGGAGTTCTCCGGGCCGACTCGCACCGGCGTCGGCCCCGTGCTGGAGCAGCAGTTGCGCGATGTCTCCGGCGTACGCCCGTACCGCCATGCCGAAGGCGACATCCAACTCCGCGAGTCGGCCCCCCTCGTTGAGAAGGATCTTCACCAGGTCGGTGTCCCTCCTCTCCACCGCGGCGATCAGGGCAGACCCGTGCTCCCTGGCTCCCTCCGGTCCGCTGCCCATCTCCGTGTCTCCGTCCCCCGTGTCATGTCCCCCGCCAAGCCGAGCCAGTCTAGGTACGCCGAGACGGGTCTGCCGGTGGCCGGGTCGCCGGGTGGCCCGCCTGTCAGGGCCGGATGTTCTCCAGGTCCTCCAGGAGGCCGGGGTGCTTCGGCTCCCAGCCGAGGGTCTGGCGGGTGTGGGCGCTGGACGAGGGCTGGTCGCTCGCGAAGATCGGGCCGAGCGGGCCGTACGACTGCGTCGGCACGGACTCGACCGGCAGTCCGAGCCGTCGGCCGATGACCGCGGCGATGTCCCGCACCTGGTCGCCCTCGTCGGCCACGGCGTGCCAGACGCTGCCGCCTTCCGCCCGCTCCAGGGCGAGCCGGAAGAGGACCGCCGCGTCGAGCGCGTGGACGGCGGGCCAGCGCTGTGTGCCGTCCCCGGGGTAGCCGGAGACACCGGTCCGGCGTGCGGTGTCGGTCAGCAGGCCCGCGAAGCCGCCGGTGCCCTGGTTGTGGACCGTGCGCGGCAGGCGTACGGCCGTACTGCGCACTCCGCGCGAGGCGAGGTCCAGGACCGCCGTGACGGCGCGGCCACGACCGCCGACCGGTCCGTCGGTCGGCACCGGGTCGGCCTCGGTGGAGGGACGGCCCTCGGCCTGGGGTGTGCCCGATACGGTCACGAAGGGGCGGTCGCTGCCGATGAGCTCCTCGCCGAGGGCCGTGAGGGCGGCGCTCTCCTCCGCGACGTTCCGCGCGAGGGCCTCGGGGCTGCTGAAGTCGTTGCCGAACGCCAGGTGGACGACGCCGTCGGCTTGAGCGACACCGGCCCGGAGGACGTCCAGATCGGCGAGGCTTCCCCGGAGTGGCTCGGCCCCGGCCGTCTCGGCGGCGCGCGCGGACGCGTCGGAGCGGGCGAGGGCGAGGACGGTGTGGCCGTTGCCGAGCAGTTCGGCGACGACGGTGGACCCGATCAGACCGGTGGCGCCGGTGACGAAGACACGCATGGGAACCCTCCCAAGTGATGGGACTCTTGTCCCGTCACACGCTAGCAGGTGACGGGACAAGAGTCCCATCGCATATGCTGGCCCCATGGGCAGATGGGAACCGGGTTCACGCGAACGCCTCGTCGTGGCCGCTGTCGACCTGTTCACCGAGCAGGGGTACGACGCCACGACGGTCGCGCAGATCGCCGAGCGCGCCGGGGTCACCAAGAGCACCTTCTTCCGGCACTTCCCCGACAAGCGCGAGCTGCTGGTGGCCGGGCAGGAGACGCTGAGCCGACTGCTGACCGAGGGAATCGCCGAGGCCCCCGGCGACGCCACCCCGCTGGAGGCGGTCGCCGCCGGTCTCGAACGCGCGTCGAGCGCGATGGGCCCCGTGAACCGCGAGCTCGCCCCGCGCCTGAAGGCCGCCGTCGCCGCGAGCGCCGAGCTGCGGGAGCGCGACGCCCTCAAGACCGTCAGCCTCGCCGCCGCGATGACGGCCTCCCTGGTCGCCCGCGGTCTGCCCGACCCGACCGCGGCCCTCGCGAGCGAACTCGGCGTCCTCGCCTTCAAGCGCGGCTTCGCCGCGTGGACCGAGGGCGACCGCGACGGCAAGGACGAGCTCGCCGGACACGTCCTCGCGGCCCTGGACGAGCTGCGCGCGGCGAGCGCGACGCTGGGCTGACCGGCGGGGCCTGCCCTGCCGATGCCGTTCCCGCCAGCGCAGTGACCTGAAGGATGAGGGGACGGACTGGGGCCCTCCCTCACTCAATCGGATGTCGGCGGTGTCTTCGGTGCGCGGAACAGGCACCCGATCGCGGCGGCGAGGACGATGATGCTGACGGCGATGAGCGAGGCGGACAGGCCGTCCATGAACGCGGACCTGACGTCGTCTGCCAGGGCCGCACCCCGGGTCCCGAGTTGATCGGCGACGTGCAGGCCCGCCGCGGCGGAGTCCCGTGCGGCCCCGGCGGCTTGGGCGGGGAGCCGGTCGAGAGAGTCAGGCAGGTGGGAGCGGTAGTGGCTGCCGTAGATCGAGCCCATGAGGGCGATACCGACGGCCGAGCCGACCTCGCGTGTGGTGTCGTTCATCGCGGAGGCGACTCCCTGCTGGCCGCGGCCGAGTGAGCCGGTGATGGCAGAGGCGCCAACGGCTCCGGACAGCCCCAGGCCGAAGCCCGCCAGGATGAGTCCGCCGAGGAACGGCAGGTAACCGGAGCCGACGTCGAGCCGGGAGATGACGAACAGTCCGGCGCTCAGCAGAAGCGGGCCGACGGTCATGGTGACCTTCATCCCGACCCGTCGCACCAGGTGGGGGGTGGCCTGAGAGGTGGGGAGGACGACGACGGTGTCCTGTCCCTGCGCGGCGATCAGGCGGCGCTGGTGCTCGGGATGGACGTGCGCCTCCTGTGAAGCGACCAGAAGGGTCCCCACCCACACGCCGTCGGCGCCCGGGCACAGAGCCGCCGCGGCCTGACGCCCGTCGGTGATCCCGCCCGCCGCGAGGACCAGTGCCCGGCCCTCCACGGCGTCCACCACCGCGGGCACGCCCACCATGGCGGGCAACCCTCCGTAGTTGTGTCCCCCGGCCTCCCACCCTTGCGCGACCACGACCTCCACGCCGTCCTCGACCGCCCGCAGGGCCGCCTCCGCGGAGGCGGCCCGCTCCCACACCGACACCCCGCGTCGCGCAACTGCCCGAGCTGATCGGCCGGTGGACGGCCCCAGTGGAAGGAGACGATGGGCACCCGCTCCTCTGCACAGACGCGGACGTGCTCAGTGGTGTCGAAGTAGGTGATGAGGTTGACGTGGAACGGAGTACCGCCCGTCCCCTTCCGGATCTCGTGAATGACCTGCCGGAGGGTGTCCGGGGGCATGAGCCCCGCTCCCACGGCACCGATGCCTCCCGCGCCGCAGACGGCCACCGCGAGCTCGGACGTACCGGCCGCGAAGGCCATCCCGGCGCAGACGAACGGGTACCGGACACCGAACCTCTCGGTAAGTCCGGTGGTCAGCACACTCATGTCGGCTTCCTCCCCGCACCGTGCCGATGGGGGGGGTGGGCGTGTGCGATCCCGTGGCGTGGGCATCCTCCCCCTGCCCGGGGCACGGCGAGGACACGCGATCCGGCCATGTCCCCACTCGCCCCGCTCGGGGGAAGCCCCGGCCCCGAAGGGAGCGGCTGCTCCCCGCGTGCGGCCGAGCGCACTATGGTCGCCGGATGATCCGCACCATCGCATTCGACGTAGGAGAGACCCTCGTCCGGGACGACCGTTTCTGGGCATCGTGGGCGGACTGGCTGGGCGCCCCGCGCCACACCGTCTCGGCGCTCGTCGGCGCCGTCGTGGCCCGGGGCCAGGACAACGCCGAAGCGCTGCGCCTGATCTGGCCGCACATCGACGTCGACGCCGAGTACCGGGCCCGCGAGGCCGCGGGCCGTGGCGAGTACCTCGACGAGAGCGACGTGTACGAAGACGTACGGCCCGCCCTCACCGCACTGCGCGAGGCCGGTTTCCGTGTCGTCGTCGCGGGCAACCGGACCACGAAGGCGGCCGACCTGCTGCGCGCCCTCGACCTGCCCGCGGACCTCGTCGCCACCTCCGGGGAGTGGGGGGTCGCCAAGCCCGACCCGGCGTTCTTCGAGCGGCTCGTCGACGAGGCCGGCGTTCCGGCGGGAGAGATCCTGTACGTCGGTGACCATCCGGCGAACGACACGCTGCCCGCTCGGGCGGCGGGCCTGCGCGCGGCCCATCTCCGCCGTGGCCCGTGGGGTCACCTGTGGGCGGACGACCCGAGGGTGGCGGAGGCGGCGGACCACCAGGTCCGGTCACTCCTGGAGCTCGTGGCCGCCCTCACGCTGCGTGACCCATGTCGTCCTTCCGGATGAGCGTCCACGGCACCGTAGTACCACCGCGTCCCTCCCGGTTCCCCCCGAAGGCGCAAGGAGCGGCGCCAAAGGGTTCGTAGGGTGAGGGCGGGGCCCGGGGCCACGGTCTGGCGCCCCCCGCCCGCCGAGGACACCGGTGGGCGAACCCCCGTGTCCGCCCACCAGGGCTGCGCCGTCCGGCCGTACGATCCGGAGCGGGGCGTACCGCTGCCCCCGGCCGCTCCAACC
>NZ_JASKYR010000939.1:0-2405 GCF_041028215.1 Streptomyces flavofungini | reverse complement strand
GGCCACGGCTCCCTGCCCGCGGGGCAGCACCATCAGCGGGTTGATGTCCAGCTCGGACAGCTCGTCGCCGAGTTCGAGGGCCATCCGCTGCACTCGCTGCACGACCTCGACGAGCGCGTCGACGTCGGCGGGCGGACCGCCCCTGACCCCGTCGAGCAGGGCGCGGCCCTGCAGCTCGGACAGCATCGCCTTCGCCTGGTCCTCGCCGAACGGCGGCACCCGTACGGCGCTGTCCCGCAGGACCTCCACGAGCACGCCGCCGAGACCGACCGTCACCGTCGGCCCGAAGAGGGAGTCGTGGGTGACGCCGACGACCATCTCGACGCCCCGCTCGACCATCTGGCAGACGAGGACGCCGTCCAGGCCGACGTCCTCGTAGCGGGCGATGTCCGTCAGCTCCCGGTAGGCGTCCCGGATCTGGCTCGCGGACGTCAGACCCACCTTCACCAGGCCCAGCTCGGTCTTGTGCGCGATCCGCGCCCCGGACGCCTTCATGACGACCGGATAGCCGACGAGCCCGGCCGCGCGCACGGCCGCCGCCGCACTGGTCACCAACTGCTCCCGGGGTACGCGAATCCCGTACGCGCGCAGCAACTGCTTCGCCGCGTGCTCGCTGAGCTGCTCGCCCGGCCGCATCAGCGCCTGCGCCTTGCGGAAGGACGGCGAAGGGGTGCGCGGCGCCTCGTCGAAGGGCGAGCGGTAGTGGGCCGTGAACCGGTGGTGATCCAGATGGGCGCGCACCGCCGTGATGCAGTTCGCGAAGGTGCGGAAGGTCGCCACGCGCGAGGAGCCGAGCAGCGTCTCGCGGTAGGCGTCCTCGGTGCCGACGGGCGACCCCCACACCACGCACACCAGCTTGTCCGTCCGCTCCGCCGCGTCCACGAGATCCTGCGCGAGCTGGTCGCTCATCGGCGGGAAGGGACCGGTGATGGGGCAGATCAGCACGCCCACCTGCGGGTCGTCGAGGATCGCGTCGATGATTCTGCGGCCGCGCCAGTCGCCGACGGGGTGCCCCCCGCTGTCGACGGGGTTGGCGACGTTCAGGTACTCCGGTATCCACTGGTGCAGCTCCGCCTGCTTGGCCGCGCCGAGCGTGGGCAGGGTCAGGCCCGCCTCCGTCGCCAAGTCGGCGAAGTGCGCGCCCGTGCCGCCCGAGATCGAATAGACGACGACGCCCTCGGCCTGCGGCGGACGGGCCCTTGCGAGCAGCGTCGCGGTGTCCTGGAGCTCGTCGAGACCGTCGACGCGGATCACGCCGAACTGCCGCATCGCCGCGTCCACCACCGCGTCGGCGCCGGTCAGTTTGCCGGTGTGTGAGGCGGCCGTACGGGCGCCGGTCTCGGTGCGGCCGACCTTGACGGCGACGACGGGCACCCCGCGCCGGGCCGCCCGGTCGGCGGCGAGCAGGAAGGCGCGGCCGTCCTTGAGGCCCTCGACGTACGCGGCGATGGCCCCGACCTCGGGCCGCCCGGCGAAGTAGGAGAGGAAGTCGGAGGTCTCCAGGTCGGCCTCGTTGCCGGTGGGCGCCCAGTGCGAGAGGCGTACGCCGAGCTCCTGGAGGGCGAAGACGGGGCGGCCCTGGTGGCCGGATTGCGTGATGAGCGCGATGGCGGGGCCTTCCAGGTCCTCGCGGAAGTGCTCGAAGGCGTTGAGGTTGGTGTTCGGGCCGAGCAGCCGCAGGCCCGACCGCTGGACGGCGGCGGCGAGCCGGGCCTGGGCGAGGGCGCCCTCCTCGCCGGTCTCGGCGAACCCGGAGGCGAAGGCGACGGCGAACCGCACCTTCTCCTCGGCGAGCTGCTCGACGACGGGCAGCGGATCGGCGACGAGCAGTACGGCCAGATCGACCTGTTCGGGCAGGTCGGCGACGGAGGGGAAGCAGGTGATGCCGAAGACGGAGGCGCGGGTGGGGTGTACGGGGTGCAGCCGCGCGCCGACGCGTTCGGCCCAGGCGACGAGTTGCCGGGTGATGCCGGTGTTGGGCCGTCCCTCGGCGTCGGAGGCGCCGATGACGGCGACGGACTCCGGCCGGAAGAAGCGGTCCAGGTCGGGCACGTCGGCGTGCAGTGGCCGACCGCTGACGTCGAGGTCGTCCGCCGTGACGGCGGTGCCGTGGACGGCGTGACGGGGGAGTTCGCCGCAGGCCACAACATGCGCGCGGCGGGGGTCGGTGGTGAAGGTGCCGTGAGTCGATCCAAGCATCGGTCCGCCCGCTCCTGTGTGACAGCACTTAACTGACGCCTAGTCAGATTACGCAACTGACGCTGCGTCAGGAATGGTGCTGCACGCAAAGCCTGCGGACGGGGCCGTGCGGGGGTGTGCCGCGTGGGGCCCATGTGCTTCCCGCGTCCCCTCCACGGACCCTGCGGACGGGGCCGTGCGGGGTGCGCCCCGTGAGGCCCATGTGC
>NZ_JASKYR010000938.1:0-2601 GCF_041028215.1 Streptomyces flavofungini | reverse complement strand
CTTCGCGGCCGTGCAGCCGGGGTCCGTGGCAGCGGTTCGGTGGCGGTCCGGGAGGGCGTCACGGCGGACCGGGGGGCCGAGATGGTGCGGTGGCTGGCGGCGGTGGCTAGGCCGGTGTGCGACGATCAAGCTGTTGTCAGCCGCTGGTTCTAAGGTCGGCGCTATGACATCACACCTGGTCCAGGACTCATGGACCCGCATCGACGCGTGGCTGCGCGAGCACGCGCCCCGTACGTTTGCCACGCTTCGGCCGCCTGCGGGCAGCGAGGAGATCGCAGCGGCGCAACAGGAACTGGGGGTCACCTTCCCTCCGGACCTGGTCGCTTCCCTCCTCCGGCACAATGGGGCGCTGGAGGGGCCCGAGGCCTTCCGCTTCAGCACGGGCGACCGGCTTCTCGGAGTGAGCGGAATACTTGGGGACACCGGGTTCATGCGCGGTATCGACCAGGGCCTCGACGGGGAGACCGAGGACTACTGGCTTGATGATTACGTGAAGTTCGGTTCTTACGACGTGACGTCGGACGGCCTTCTGATGGATTGCCGTACCGGCAGGGGCTCCTTCGGTGCGATCGGACGGTTCTTCGACGAGATCGGCACCAGCTTCGGGCAGGCCGACTCACTGGGTGAGTATCTGGCCGAACTGGCCGACACGCTTGAGCGCGGCCAGCACGCTGGTGTCGTCACCTTCAACGGCCGCTTGTTTTGGGAGACACGTCTGCCTGCCAGGCCGCAGTACAGTGCCGACGAGCCCCTTCCCACCCCGGATGCGCAGCTGCCGGAACTGGACCTGTCCTACAGCCCCACCGACCTCCTCCACGTGAGCCACCTGGACGGACATGAGGAACTCGGTGCACTGATCGCGACCCTGCCGTATGAGCAGGTGGTCGAGGCCGCGCGGAAGCAGCTGCGCAGACTGGCGGTCGAGACGGGCCTGAACAACTACCCGGAGGTCAAGGCAGCCCTGGATACGTGGGAGCGCGGTGCGGCCCCGCCACAGCCGGACCAGACCGGCCCGCTCGCTTTGCGGCTCCGCGCGGTGCTCGCACAGGCCGACACCGGCCGAGACCACACGCGCAGGTGGGCCGCGGAGAAAGTAGCTCTCGGGATCTGGGGGTCCCCGTACAGGTCCGTGTGCGAGAGCGCGGAGACCCGGAGTCACTTCACTCTCGACTGGCGTGCGGACCTGCATGCGGACCTGGGCGATCAACCCCTGCCACCGATACCCGACGACCGATTCTGGGGGGCGCTGCGGAACTCCGCCATCGACTCCAGTTGGTACGCGGCCCAGTACAGCGGAGATCACGACTGACCCCGGGGGTTTCGGTTCCGCGTGAGCGCTTCATGTTGGGTTATCCCCGGACGAAGCGCTCACTAAGGATTTTCAGCGCTGCCGCTCCAGCGTGAGGCTGACCTTGACCACTGAGTCATGCGGTGAGGGCTGCACCGGGACCTGCGGAGGATCCGCCAGGACCTCAGGCTCGCGACACCGCGTTCAACGGGCGCCCGTGCTGCGGCCAGCGCCTGGTTGAGGGTCCTGGCGCTTGCTCAGCTGCCCGCCTGCTTGGCGACCACTCCCCCGAGCCACCCTGGAGGTCAGGCGTCGAACCGTCATGCCGTCATGCCGTCATGCCGTCATGCCGTCAGCCGCAGTTGCAGCCGGATGCGCTCTTCGCTTCGACGACGGTCTTGTCCGGGTCGTCGGCCTGTTCGCTGGGGGTGCAGCAGGCAGTGACACCGCAGCAGGAGTCGCCGCCCCCGCCCATCTCGGCTTTGTTGCCGGTGGCGGGCTTGGTGGCACGGACGATGGCGGAGTGCATGCCGTCGGCGACCGCGTGCGTGGGGCGGAGTTCGATGTTGGTGAACCCGGCGACTTCGAGGCCCTGGCGGTACTCGGCGAAGGAGAGGGCACCGGCGATGCAGCCGACGTAGTCGCCGCGCTCGGCGCGCTGCTCGGGGGTGAGTTCGTCATCGGCGACGACGTCCGAGATGCCGATACGGCCGCCCGGCTTCAGGACCCGGATCATCTCGGCGAAGACGGCGGGCTTGTCGGTGGACAGGTTGATGACGCAGTTGGAGATGACAACATCGATGGTGTTCGCGGGCAGCGGGATCGCCTCGATGGTGCCCTTGAGGAACTCGACGTTGGTGGCTCCGGCCTTCCGCTGATTCGCGAGTGCGAGGGCGAGCATCTCCTCGGTCATGTCGAGCCCGTACGCCTTACCGGTCGGGCCGACGCGACGAGCGGAGAGCAGGACGTCGATGCCGCCGCCGGAGCCGAGGTCCAGGACGCGCTCGCCCTCGTCAAGGTCGGCCACCGCGGTCGGGTTGCCGCAGCCGAGCGAGGCTGCGACGGCTTCGGCGGGCAGGGCGTCGCGCTCGTCGGCGGCGTAGAGGGTGGAGCCGAAGTTGTCGTCGATCTCGATGGCCTCGGGGCCGCAACAGGCAGCGCCGCCCTCGGTGACCTGCACGGCGGCTGCGGCATAGCGCTGGCGGACGGTCTCACGCAGGTCGGTGCTCGGCTCGGTCATGGCGATGACTCCTCGATGTGCTGGGGCGGGGCCCGGGACGGGCTGTATTGATGCTTCTCGATGCAAGCTTGCG
>NZ_JASKYR010000937.1:0-2743 GCF_041028215.1 Streptomyces flavofungini | reverse complement strand
GAACGCCGCTTCCGCCGCTGCCGCCACCGGCTCCTAGACCATCGCTCCCGAGCCGTACGCCTCCGAGGTCGCCGCCGCGCTCTGGCGCGCGTACTACACCGAGGTCAGCGACCGCTGGTACCTGCGCCACGAAGGGCGGCCCACCGACCCCGCCGAGCTGGAGCGGGAGGTCGCCGCCGAGAGCGGGGCCGATCTCGCGCCGCCGGGCGGTGCGCTGCTCGTCGCGTGGTGCGACGGTGAACCGGCCGGTACGGCGGGGGTGCGGCTCCTGGACGCCGGGACCGGGGAGCTGACGCGGGTCTTCCTCCGCGCGGACTTGCGCGGCAGGGGCGGCGCCCCGCTGCTCCTCGCCGCCGCCGAGGACGCGGCCCGCGCGCTCGGCGCGGGACGGATCATCCTCGACACCCGCAGCGACCTCGTGGAGGCCCGCGCGCTGTACACCCGGCACGGGTACGCGGAGATCGAGCCGTACGGCGAGCGCGCGTACGCCGAGCACTGGTACGGCAAGCAACTCTGAACGGGCCCCGGGCGGCCGGGCCGCCCGCCGCTACGCCGCCCGTACCACCGTGGCCCCGCCCCCCTGCGGACGCTCCGACTCCGAGCCGCACAGCTCCGCGCTCAGCTCCTCCACCAGGCGGACCAGGTCGGTCGGGCGCTCCGGGCCCCACCAGTCGCCGAGCAGCTCGGACAGCGACTCCTCACGGGCCTTGGCCAGCCTGCCCGCGACCGTCCGGCCGCTGTCGGTGAGGGTCATCTCCAGGCCGCGCCGTTCGGCGAGGCGCCGCTCCTCGACCTGGCGGGCCGCCGCCGTGATGACGGAGAGCGGGACCGTGGTCCGTTCGGCCAGCGCGCCGGGCTCGACCGTGCCGTGCCGCGCGATGCGCAGGAGCAGCCAGCTCGACGCGGGCAGCAGGTCGTAGCCCGCGCGCTCGGTGAGCTGCTCGTAGACCTTCCTGCGGCCCTCGCGCGTGCCGAGCACCGAGAGCGCCCGCGCCACCTCGTCGTACGACGAACGCTCGACGGGGTTGCTGGCCAGCGTCTGCGTCTGGTCGGGCGCCGTGACCGAGCCGCGCAGCGGGTCCTCGCGCAGGAACCAGGCGAGGACGAAGGCGAGCAGCGCCACCGGCACCGCGTAGAGGAAGACGTCCGTGATGGCGGAGGCGTAGGCGTGCAGCGCGTCGGGGCGCAGCGCCGCCGGGAGCCGCGCGATCCCGCGTGGGTCGGCCTCCAGGGCGGCCACGCTGACGCCGGGCGGCAGTCGCCGGCCCGCGAGGGCGTCGGTCAGCTGGTCGCCGAGGCGGTTGGTGAAGATCGTGCCGAAGATCGCCACGCCGAAGGAGGCGCCGATCGAGCGGAAGAAGGTCGCACCGGATGTCGCCACGCCCAGGTCCTGGTAGTCGACGGCGTTCTGCACGATGAGCACGAGCACCTGCATGACCAGGCCGAGGCCGAGGCCGAAGACGAAGAAGAAGGCGCTCATCACGGGCGTGCCGCTGTGCTCGTCGAGCTGGTGCAGCAGGAACAGACCGAGCGCCGTGACCGCCGTGCCCGCCACCGGGAAGACCTTCCAGCGGCCCGTACGGCTGACGATCTGCCCGGAGACCGTCGTCGACAGGAGCATGCCGACCACCATCGGCAGCATGTGCACACCCGACATGGTCGGCGAGACCCCCTGCACGACCTGGAGGAACGTCGGCAGATACGTCATCGCCCCGAACATCGCGAAGCCCACGATGAAGCTGATGACGGCGGCGAGCGTGAAGGTGCGGATACGGAAGAGCTTCAGCGGCAGGACCGGTTCCGCCGCCCGGCGCTCCACCGCCACGAAGGCCACGGCGAGCACCACGCCGAGCACCGCGAGCCCGATGATCTGCGGCGACGCCCACGCCCAGGTGGTGCCGCCGAGCGAGGCGACCAGAACCAGACAGGTCGCGACGGAGGCGATCAGGAAGGTGCCCAGGTAGTCGATGGTGTGCTTGGTCTCGCGGACCGGGATGTGCAGCGTGGTGGCGATCACGACCAGGGCGATGACGCCGATGGGCAGGTTGACGTAGAAGACCCAGCGCCAGCTCAGGTGCTCGGTGAAGAGTCCGCCGAGCAGCGGCCCGAGCACGCTGGTCGCGCCGAAGACCGCGCCGAACAGACCCTGGTACTTGCCGCGCTCACGCGGGGAGACCAGGTCCCCCACGATCGCCATGGAGAGCACCATGAGCCCGCCGCCGCCGAGGCCCTGGAGCGCGCGGAAGCCGATGAGCTGCGGCATGTTCTGCGCCATGCCGCAGAGCGCGGAACCGATCAGAAAGATGACGATCGCGGTCTGAAACAGCTTCTTCCGGCCGTACTGGTCACCGAGCTTGCCCCAGAGCGGGGTCGCGGCCGTGGAGGCCAGCATGTACGCGGTGACCACCCAGGACAGGTGGTCCATGCCCCCGAGTTCGCTGACGATCGTGGGCAGGGCCGTGGAGACGATCGTCTGGTCGAGGGCGGCGAGCAGCATGCCGAGGAGCAGCGCGCCGATCGAGACCAGCACGCCGCCAGGAGGGTGCCCATTGCTCCCCCGACCGGGCACGGGGCCGGGCGCAGGCCCGCTGGGGCGGGCGCTGACGTCCTGCGTCATGAACACCTCCTGGGACTCCGGGGCCGTGGTGGGGCCTCCCTTTCCATCGTGGTGCGTGTGACCGGTTATGGCCTGTTGAAGCCTGGTTCCGCATAATCTCCTGGGTTCCCGGGGGCGGGACAGGCA
>NZ_JASKYR010000936.1:0-3328 GCF_041028215.1 Streptomyces flavofungini | reverse complement strand
CGTACGTACGGTGGAGAACACGGCGGAGATCACGGTGCAGAACTCGGTGGAGAACACGGCGGAGGACATGGACGGCCTGAGCGAGCTCGACCGGCGGATCACCGGGTGCCGGGCCTGCCCGCGCCTCGTCGAGTGGCGCGAGGAGGTCGCGCGTACCAAGCGGGCGGCGTTCGAGGACTGGACGTACTGGGGGCGCCCGGTGCCCGGCTTCGGCCCGCACGACGCCTCGCTCCTGATCGTGGGCCTCGCACCCGCCGCGCACGGCGCCAACCGCACCGGCCGGATGTTCACCGGGGACCGCTCGGGCGAGTTCCTCTACCCGGCGCTGTACGACGTCGGCCTCGCCTCCCGCCCCACCGCCGAGAGCGCCGACGACGGCCTGACGCTGTACGGCACCCGCATCACCTCACCCGTGCACTGTGCCCCGCCCGCCAACAAACCCACCACCGAGGAGCGCGACACCTGCCGCTCCTGGCTGGTGGGCGAGCTGAGGCTGCTCGCGCCGACGCTCCGGGCCGTGGTCGTGCTGGGCGGCTTCGGCTGGCAGGCCGCGCTGCCCGCCTTCGCGGCGGCGGGCTGGCAGGTGCCGAAGCCGCGCCCGGCCTTCGGGCACGGGGCGCGCGTGCGGCTCGCGGGCGGTCCCGGGCAGGAGCCGCTGGACGTGTTCGGCTGCTTCCACGTCAGCCAGCGCAACACCTTCACCGGACGCCTCACGCCCGCGATGCTGCGCGAGGTGCTGCGTTCGGCGGCCTTCGAGGCGGGCCTGCACCCGAACGGCTCAACGGAGTAGCCACACCGGGCAGGCGTTCCTAGCGTGAGGACGTGGACGAGACTCGTGCAGCCAAGCCCTCAGGTGCCTCCGACACGAGGCCTTCCGGGGCTGCCGGGGACAAGCCCTCCGGCGCCGCGTACCGGAACCTGGCCGTGGCGACCATCGGCTTCACCCTCACCTTCTGGGCGTGGGACCTGGTGGCGCCGCTCGGCAGTGACTTCAAGGACCGGCTGAACCTCAGCTCCTTCGAGCAGTCGCTCCTCGTCGCCGTGCCGGTGATCGTCGGCTCCCTCGGCCGCGTCCCCGTCGGCGCCCTGACCGACCGCTACGGCGCCCGGAAGATGTTCCCGCTCGTCGCCGCGCTCACCATCGTCCCGGTGCTGCTGATCATCCCGGCCAGGCACAGCTTCGGCGCGATGCTCGCCGTCGGCTTCCTGCTCGGCCTCGGCGGCACCACGTTCGCCATCGGCATTCCGCTGGTCAACTCCTGGTTCCCGCCCGCCCGCAGGGGCTTCGCGCTCGGTGTCTTCGGCATGGGCATGGGCGGTGTGGCGCTCTCCGGCTACTTCACGCCCCGGATCGCCGAGCACGGCGACAACCTGCCGTACATCATCGTGGCCATCGCGCTCGCCGCCTTCGCGGTGCTCGCCGCGCTGCTCATCACCGACCGCCCCGACCGGCCCGTGCCCACCGACTCCCTCGGCACCCGCCTCGGCGCGGCGGGACGGCTCCGGGTCACCTGGGAGCTCTCCGCGCTCTACGCGATCGGCTTCGGCGGCATCGTCGCCTTCGGCGTGTACCTGCCCACGTACCTGAAGACCTGGTACGACCTCTCGCCCACCGACGCCGGGACCAAGGCGGCCGGATTCGCGCTGGTCACMGTCGTCTTCCGGCCCATCGGCGGCTGGCTCTCCGACCGCCTCCACCCGGCCACGGTCACCACGGGCGCCCTCGCCGTCGTCGCGCTCTTCGCCGTCGTACAGGCCTTCGACCCGAAGCTGAACCCGGTCGGCACGATCTGCTTCCTGCTCATGGCGGCCGGTCTCGGCACCGCGAGCGGCAGCGTCTTCGCGCTCGTCTCCCAGGTCACCCCGCAGCCGAAGGTCGGCTCCGTCACCGGCATCGTGGGCGCGGTCGGCGGACTCGGCGGCTTCCTGCCGCCGCTGGTCATGGGCGCGATCTACAGCGCCAAGGACTCGTACTCCATCGGCTTCATGCTCCTCTCCGACCTCGCGCTCGCGGGCTGCGTATACGCCTACGGACGCATGCGAAATGCCCGCGCCGAGTGACGGGGGCCCCGCCTAGGCTGCCCCGATGGGCCTCTATCCGGACATCGAACCCTACGACCACGGCATGCTCGACGTCGGCGACGGCAACCGCGTGTACTGGGAGACCTGCGGCAACCCGCTCGGCAAGCCCGCCGTCGTGCTGCACGGCGGCCCCGGCTCCGGCTGCACGCCCTCCTTCCGCCGGTACTTCGACCCCGACGCCTACCGGATCGTCCTGCTCGACCAGCGGGGCGCCGGGCGCTCCACCCCGCACGCGAGCGACCCGGCGACCGACATGGGCGTCAACACCATGAAGCACCTGCTCGCCGACCTCGAACTGCTCCGGCGGGCGCTGCGGATCGACACATGGCTGGTGTGGGGGGTCTCCTTCGGCTCCGTCCTTGGACTGCGGTACGCCCAGACGTACCCCGACCGGGTCTCGGAGCTGGTCCTCACGGGGCTCGCCACGGGCAGCCGCGCCGAGGTCGGGCTGCTCACGCGCGGGCTCGGGCGGATCTTCCCCGGGGCGTGGCGGGCGTTCCGCGACCACCTGCCGCCGCACGAGCGGGACGGGGACCTCGCCGCCGCCTACAACCGGCTGCTCGAATCGCCGGACGAGGAGGTGCGGGCCGCCGCCGCGCGGGCCTGGACGGACTGGGAGACGGCCTGCGTACCGGCGCCCCCGAGGTCGGTGCCGCGCTACGAGGACGCGGCCTTCCGCGCCGGTTTCGCGCGGACCGTCACGCACTACTTCGCCCACGACCACTGGCTCGGCGGCGACGAGGTCGTCCTGCGGGACGCCTCCTCGCTGGCCGGTGTCCCCGGCGTGATCGTCCAGGGCGGCCTGGACTTCGGCAACCTCCTCGGCATCCCGTGGCGGCTCCGCGAGGCGTGGCCCGACTGCGAACTGACCCTGGTCGAAGAGGCGGGGCACAACGCCGGGGCGCTCGGGATCGCGGAGCGGCTCACGGCGGCGACGGACCGCTTCCGCTGGTGAAGGACCGTTTACCCCGCTGACGGACCGGTTGTGGCGGTGGGGCGCGCCCGCTCCGGCGGTGCCCATGCGGGGGCAGGTCAAACCCCGGGCGCGGGCGCGCACTTGGGGCGCTGGGCGCGGTGCGGGCGCCGCCGCCGTAGGAGTGATTCTCCCGGGTGAACTGCCGCCGTTCCGGCGGGGGAGGCGCCGGTGGAACGGCGTGGCGACCGCAGACTCCGGGGAACGCGCCGGGCAGGACCGGCGCCGAGCCAGTGGAGCCCCGGTGCCCGATCAGCCCGCCAGCCGCCCCCG
>NZ_JASKYR010000935.1:0-2631 GCF_041028215.1 Streptomyces flavofungini | reverse complement strand
ACGCCCACGTCATCGTGGAAGAGCCCCCGTCCCCGGGGGCTCTTCCACGATGACGTGGGCGTTCGTACCGCTGGCGCCGAAGCTGGAGACCCCTGCCCTGCGGGGGTGTGCGCCACGGGGCCAGGGCCGGGCGGTGGTCAGGAGCCTGACCTCGCCGGACGACCAGTCGACCTGGCGCGTGGGCTCCTCGGCGTGCAGGGTCGCGGGGAGGGTGCCCGCACGTAGGGCCATGATCATCTTGATCAGGCCGCCCACCCCCGCGGCG
Organism: Streptomyces flavofungini; assembly: GCF_041028215.1. Lineage (GTDB taxonomy): Bacteria > Actinomycetota > Actinomycetes > Streptomycetales > Streptomycetaceae > Streptomyces > Streptomyces flavofungini_B. The sequence continues at coordinate 2,366 of NZ_JASKYR010000935.1, read as the reverse complement.
GCCTGGGTGTGCCCGATGTTGGACTTCAGGGAGCCGAGCCAGAGGGGCCGGCCGGCCGCGCGCCGCCCGCCGTACGTGGCGAGGAGTGCCTGCGCCTCGATGGGGTCGCCGAGCACCGTCGCCGTGCCGTGCCCCTCCACCGCGTCCACCTCGCCGGGCCGGAGCCCCGCGTCCGTCAGCGCCGCGCGGATCACCCGCTCCTGGGAGGGGCCGTGCGGAGCGGTCATGCCGTTGCTCGCGCCGTCCTGGTTCACGGCGGAACCGCGCAGCACCGCGTGCACCCGGTGGCCGTTGCGGCGCGCGTCCGCGAGGCGTTCGAGGAGCAGGACGCCCATGCCCTCCGCCCACCCCGTGCCGTCGGCGGACGCCGCGTACGACCGGCAGCGCCCGTCGGGCGAGAGCGCCCGCTGCCGGGAGAACTCCACGAAGACGCTGGGTGTCGCGAGCACCGTCACGCCGCCCGCGAGCGCCAGCGTGGTCTCGCCGCGCCGCAGGGACTGCATGGCGAGGTGCGTCGCGACGAGGGACGACGAGCACGCGGTGTCCACCGTCAGGGCGGGCCCCTCGAAGCCGAAGGTGTAGGCGAGCCTGCCGGAGACGAAACTGCCGAGGGTGTTGATGCCCCAGCGGCCCGACACCTGCTCGGCGCGGGAGCGGGCGACCCAGGCGTAGTCCTGGTACATGGCGCCCGCGTAGACGCCGGTCCTGCTGCCGCGCAGCCCGTCCGGGTCGATGCCCGCGTCCTCGCACGCCTCCCAGGCGCCTTCGAGGAGCATCCGCTGCTGCGGGTCCATGGCGAGGGCGTCGCGGCGGCTGATGCCGAAGAAGCGGGGGTCGAAGTCGGTGGCCGTGGAGACGAAGCCGCCGGAGCGTACGTAGGTGGTGTTGGGGTGGCCGGGGTCGGGGTCGTAGACGGTGTCGATGTCCCAGCCCCGGTCGTCGGGGAAGCCGGATATCGCCTCGCGTCCCTCGGCCACCAGGTGCCACAGGCCGGTGGGCGAGGTGACGTCGCCGGGGTACCGGCAGGCCATGCCGATGACGGCGATCGGTTCGTGCGTCGTTCCTGTCTCCGGCCGCGACTCCGCATGCGGACCGGGCTCCGGCCCCTCCGGCCGCTCCGGCCGCTCGTGCCGACGGCGCAGCCTGGCGTTCTCCTTCAGGGCCGCGCGGAGCGCTTCCACGAGTTCTCGGTTGCCGGGTCCCTGGTCGCCGGTTCGCGCACGGGGTTCATGGTCGGCAGGCATCCCTGTCTCCGCGTCCTATCGCTCGTCGTCGTCGCCGTGCAGGGCCATGCGGACGAGGTCCGCCGCGTCCATGGCGTCCAGTCCGGCCGCTTCCCCGGGGTAGAGCTGGTCCGCCAGGAGCAGGGCGACCGCCCGTGGGGTGGGGTGGTCGAAGACCGCGGTGACCGGCAGGCGGAGGCCGGTCGCGGCGTTGAGGCGGTTGCGCAGTTGTACGGCGCCCAGCGAGTCGAAGCCGATCTCCTTGAAGGCCCGGTCGGGGCGCACGGCGTCGGGCCCGGGGAACTGGAGCAGGGCGGCGGCCTCCGTGCACACCAGGCGCAGCAGCGCGCGTTCCCGCCCGGCCCCATCGAGGCCGTCGAGCTCGCTCATGCGGGCGGCGGGGCCGTCCCGCCGCGCGGGTGCGGCCGGAACGAGTCCGCTCAGGAGCGCGGGGGCGGTGCCTTCGGCGGCCCGGCCGCGCAGGGCCGCCATGTCCAGGCGGGCGGCGACGACCAGCGGCTCCGGTGCGCCGAGGACGGCGTCGAACAGGCGCAGCCCCTCCTCGGCGGTCAGGGCGAGGACCCCGCCGCGAGCCAGCCGCGCGGTGTCGGCCGTACTGAGGTGTCCCGTCATGTCGCTGTGCTCCTCCCAGAGCCCGTACGCGACCGAGACCGCGGGCAGCCCCGCGGCGCGGCGGGTGTGGGCGAGGGCGTCGAGGAAGGTGTTCGCGGCGGCGTAGTTGCCCTGTCCCGGTCCGCCGGTCACACCCGCGATCGAGGAGAACAGGACGAACGCCGTGAGACCGTGCCCGGCGGTCAGTTCGTGCAGGTGCCAGGCGGAGTCGGCCTTGGCCCGCAGGACGCGGTCGAGCCGCTCGTCGGTGAGGGAGGTGATGAGGCCGTCCGCCAGTACACCGGCCGCGTGGACGACCGCGCCCAGCCGTTCGCGGGAGGCGAGCAGGCGCTGGACGGCGTCGCGGTCGGAGACGTCGCACGCCTCGACGCGTACGCGGGCACCCTCGGCGGTGAGTTCCCGGGCCAGTGTGTCGGCACCGGGTGCGCTCCTGCCGCGTCGGCTGACGAGGAGCAGGTCCCGCACGCCGTGCTCGCGGACGAGGTGCCGGGCCACCAGGGCGCCGAGACC
>NZ_JASKYR010000934.1:0-2327 GCF_041028215.1 Streptomyces flavofungini | reverse complement strand
GCCTGCGGTCGGGGGGGGGGCGATGACGGCGGCGCCCACGACCGGCGCGTCCTCGCCCTGAGCGAGCGGCTCAGCGACGAGCCCATCGACGTACGCCTCGACCAGACCAGCGCCAAAGGGCCGCAGTTCTGGCCCCGGTGGATGGACCACCAGTACCGCAAGGCCGACTTCGTCCTGGTGATCGCCTCACCCACCTACCTGCGCCGCGCCAACCACGAGGAGGAACCCGGCGTGGGCGACGGCGTCGCGTTCGAGGCCGACTACATTCTCCAGCAGCGCTACCACGACCGGTACTGGTACCGGCGGATCCTGCTGGTGATCTTTCCCTGGTACAGCAACGCCGACGTGCCCGCATTCCTGGGCCAGGGCTCGGTCAGGCCCTACCTGGTCAACCCCGACACCGGGGAGGGCGTGCCCGCCCTGGTGGAGCACATCCTCACGCCGAAGAGCTGACGAGGCGTCCGGGGTTTGTCCGCCCACCCGGCTCCGAGGCGCGATGTCAGTGGGCTGCGTTAGGTTGACCGGTCATGGACTCGGAATCTCTGCTGCACCACCTGCGGGACGAACTCGCCGCGTTCCGCGCATGCCTCGACGGTGATCTGTCGGTACCCGTCGAGCACTGTGGCGAGTGGACGCTCCGCGACCTGGCCGAGCACCTGGGCAGCTCAAATCTGTGGGCGGCGGCCGCGGTCACCGAACGACACGGCAAGCACGAGGCGGCCTCGGCTCCGCGTGACCCCGATGCGTTTCTGCGGTGGTTCCAGGACGGCTCAGGGACTCTCCTCAGGGCCCTCGACACCGACCCGAGTGCGAGCGCCTGGACTTTCCATCCGCCGCACACGGTGGGTTTCTGGCAGCGGCGCCGTGCACTGGAGACGCTCATTCACCGCTGGGATGCCGAGAACGCGGCGGGCGGCAGCCGACCGCTCGACCCGGTTCTGGCGGGCGAAGGTGTGGCCGAGGTCTTCGACACGATGGCACCACGGCAGATAGCCCGGGGAAGAGCACAGCCCCCGCAGTACGCCCTGCGTCTGCACGCGGCGGACACCGGGGCGTCCTGGGTGTACGGCCCTGGCGCCGCCGTGGCCACGCTCACAGCGACGGCGGAACAACTGGTGCTGCTCCTGTGGGGCCGGATGCGCAGCGCGGACGCCGCCTTCACCTGGAGCGGCGATCAGGAGGCTGGATCGCGCATTTTGGCCACCACATTGACGCCCTGACACCGTCCAGGAGCGTAGCCGGAGACGGTCTGCGGCGCCGGTGACCGTGTCGTGGAACTCGATCGAAGACCGGCGAGGGCGGCTTGCACGCGGCGCCGCACGCCAGGATCGTGCGGCCTTTCGTGTGCCGTGGCGGGGCACGAGCGCGCCAGCGGCCGGAATCGCCGGACCGCCTGCCTACGATCCGCTCGTGGCAGAGATCTCCGGTGACCTGGTCAAGCTGGAACGGTGCGCCGAAGAGGCGCGGGCGCGGCTCGCGGGCCTCGACGGCGAGGAGTACGCGGCGCAGTGGCGCCGGTGGGCGGATGCGGCCGAGCACTTCCAGGCGGCCGTCACGGCGCACGCCGAGGCGACCGGCCAGCTCCGCCACGAGGTGGAGATGGCCGCGAAGAAGGCCGCGCGCCACGCCGAGGAGGACCCGGTCGAGTAGCGCACCGGTGGTGTTGGAGTACCCCGGCGTGCGGCTGGCGCCGCGCGCCCGCACGCTGGCGTCATGGCCTCCAGCGCACCCGTGGTGATCTATCCGCCCGACGAAGAAGGCGGGCGTCGCGTCCGCATCGACGGCACCATTCTCGGCCGGGCGAACAATGTGCGGGACGTCGCCCGCTTCATGCAAGAAGCCGGGCTCCAGGACTGGGACGAGATGGATGTCGTCCGCTCCGCACTGATCGAGTGGCGTGGGGGCGGGCCGGACGCCTGGACGATGTAGGAGGGGAGGATCCCGGAAACTTGCCGCCGCCCGGATGTCGAGAACGGCGATACTGCTGCGTCCCAGGTGTAGCAGCGGCCCGTAGCGAGCCGCTCGACGAAGGACTCGACGAAGAAGGAGCACCACCATGACGCTTCAGCGGATGGACAACGTCGGCATCGTCGTCGACGACCTGGACGCCGCCATCGCCTTCTTCACCGAAATCGGCATGGAGCTGGAAAGCAGGGCGGAGATCGAGGGCCTCTTCGCGGATCAGACGGTCGGTCTGGACGGCATTCGCAGCACCATCGCGATGCTGCGGACGCCGGACGGCCACAGCAAGCTGGAGCTCGCGCAGTACCACGCCCCCGAGGCGAAGAAGCCCAGCCCGCGCAACGCCCCGCCCAACACCCTCGGCC
>NZ_JASKYR010000933.1:0-2388 GCF_041028215.1 Streptomyces flavofungini | reverse complement strand
CAAGGGGGCCCGGTCCCCGCTGACCGGGGCGGTCGCCGTCATGGTGGAGGAGATAGCCAACTACAACACCGCCGCCGGGTGACCTTTCAGGACAGGAGCAGTTGGGCGCGCAGGCGGATACGGTCGGGTTTGCCCGCCGCGGTCAGGGGGATGGCGGGCAGCACGTGGAGGGTCTCGGGAGCGTAGAGCCTGCCCTTGCGAGCGGTGACGAACTCGCGGATATCCGCAAGGGCGGGCCGCTGTCCGGCGGCGGGCACCACCGCGGCGTGGACGTGCTCGACCGCCTCCTCGTCCCGGTGGCCGAAGACCGTGCACTGGGCGACGGCGGGGTGGCGCAGCAGCAGTTCCTCCAGCTCGGCCGGGTACACATGGCCTCCGACGACCACGATCATCTCCTTGAGCCGGTCGACGATGTAGAGGTAGCCCTTGTCGTCCAGGTAGCCGATGTCGCCGGTGTGCACCCATCCGTCGCGCAGCACCCGCGCGGTCAGCTCGGGCTGTTTCCAGTAACCCCGCATCGCGTAGGGGGAGCGTACGAGCACTTCACCGCGCTCTCCGGCGGGCAGGGTGACGCCGTCGGGGTCGCGGATCTCGATCCGCACGCCGGGCAGGGCCCGGCCGACGGTCAGATGGCCGTCGCGTCCGGTCATCTCCTGTTCTCCGGGGCCCGTTTCGGTGATGAGCTGGGCCTCCGCCTGTCCGTACCAGCCGTGGAGCACGGGGCCCAGGGCGGCGGCCGCCTGGCGCAGCCGGGCGGGGGAGGCGGCGGTGCCGCCGTAGGTGACGCGGCTCAGGCTCGACAGGTCGGTGGCCGCCAGCGCCGGGTGGTCGAGGAGCTGGTAGAGCAGGGGCGGCAGGAGCCAGGTGTGGGTGACGCGTTCGCGTTCGATGGTGGCCAGTACGTCGGCGGGCTCGAAGCGGTGGCGCAGCACCACCGATCCGCCCTGGAACAGGGTGCGGTCGACCAGGAGACCGGCCAGGTGGGCCAGCGGGGTGCAGGCCAGGAAGCGCGGCGGTTCACCGGCACCCGCGAGCCGGTCCCCCAGACCGGCGCGGTGGGAGCCATGCGTCATGCCGATGCCCTTGGGGACGCCGGTGGTGCCTCCCGTGTAGCCGATGCGCCAGTCGTCGTCGGGGCCCGCCGGAGAGGTGAACGGTGTCGCGGGACGCGGGGAGGCCCGAGCCAAAATGTCCTCACCGTCCGGGCCCGGGCCCAGGGAAAGCACGGCCACTCCCTCGGCGACCGCGCCCCGCAAGTCTCGGGCCAGCTCCGGCTGTTGCGCGTCCACAAGGAGCATCCGGCAGTCTGCGTCGGCCATGATGCGTGCCATGGTCGGCGCGCTCATGCCGTCGTACAGGCAGACCACGCGCGCACCGGCGAGGTTGGCGGCATAACGGGACACGAGGGCCTCGACGGTGTTGCCGGTGAGCAGGGCGACGGTGGTGCCGACGGTCACCTCGCGCTCACGCAGTTCCGCCGCCAGGCCGTACACCTGGTCGCGGAAGTCCGAGGCGGTGGTCGTACGCCCTTCCGCGTCGGTGAGGACGGTGCGGTCCGGCGCCTCGGACAGAGTGGCGAGGACGGCCTCGACGTAGGTGGTGAAGTCGCCGGGCGAGCGCTGGTCCGGGCCCTCGCCACGGCTCTGGTCCTCGCCGTGGCCGTGGCCGTGGCCGTGATCGAGGTCGTGGTCAAGTAGCTGGTGCTGCGGCATCGCGGTGCTCCCGTCGGCGGGTCCGGTGGATGCATCCGACGTTAGGGAGGTCCGCTCATGCCTTCCACGACCAGTTCTGTCATGTGCTCATGACGAGTAGCGCATGAAGTGCTCCACGGCCAGCCGCCGGAAGGTTTGGGCCGCCGGGGAGAGATAGGCGTCCGCACGCCATACGAGGCTGAGGGTGCGGTGGGCCTCGGGAGTGTCGAGGCGTGTCCAGGACACCGGCCCGTGCTCGCCGAGGGCACGCCGTGCGACGGCGGGCATCAGGCCGATGCCCAGTCCGGTCGCGATGAGCCCCGGAGTGGCGGCGGCCTCGTCGCCCTCGCACACCACCCGCGGCTCCAGCCCCTCACGGGCGAACAGGGCGTCGAGGAGCACGCGTTGCCAGTGGCCGGCCCGCGTACTGACGAACTCCTCCCCGGCCAGCTCGGCCACCGCGACCCGGGCGCGGTCCGCCAGACGGTGGCCGCGCGGCACGGCGAGGAACACCTCCTCGCGCAGCAGGGCCACCGCGTCGAGACCGGGTCCCGCCAGCGGCTGCGAGGCGAGGGCGAAGTCCACCTCGGCGGCGCTCAGGTGGCGCCGCATCGACTGCACGGAGGCCTGCGAGAGCCGCACCCGCACGCCCGGACTGTGCGCCCGGAAGACGGCCAGCACCTCGGCGAGCTGCAAC
>NZ_JASKYR010000932.1:0-3147 GCF_041028215.1 Streptomyces flavofungini | reverse complement strand
CGCACACCGGCCAGTTGCAGGACGACCCCGACGCGCTCGCCGACACCATCGTGGACGGTCACCTCGCCGGGTGGCAGCTCGCCGTCCACGCGATCGGCGACCGCGCGGCCGACATCGCCCTGGAGGCCCTCGAACGCGCCCAGCGCCTCCGGCCGCGCCCCGGCGCCCGGCTCGTCGGCAGCTCCGACCGTCCGGTCACGGACGGGTCCCCGCTCCGCGCCATCCAGTTCATGGTCGAACGCACCTCCGAGTCCGGCCAGGCGATCGGCCCGGCCGAGTCGCTCACCGTCGACGAGGCCCTCCACGCCTACACCGTCGCCGGCGCCTACGCCTGCCACTGGGAGAACAGCCTCGGCACCCTCACCCCCGGCAAACGCGCCGACTTGGCCGTACTCGGCGACGACCCCCGGTCCGTGGACGTGTCCCGAATCGGAGACATCGAGGTGGCTGCGACGTCGAGAGGGGGAGGCGGTGGTGGGGCAGTTGGCGCACGGGGAGATGAAGACGGCGTAGAAGCTGCAAGAGGCGCAGGACAAGGAGCGGAAGTAGGGCAACGCGGCCCCCTGCTTCAGGGGCCCCTCGGCAGAACCTCATTTGATCTCCAAACTTAGGTAAGGCTAACCTGATTTGCATTCCGCTCGTGGAACCGAGGAAGGAACGCCTTGATCACGGCTACGCCGCTTTCCGCACCGCCCTCCTTCGTACGTTCGGCCCGCGAGGAGGACGCCCCCGCACTCGCCGCCCTGTCCGAGCCCTTCGCGCGCTCAGGAGCCCTGCGAGCACGTCCCTCCTCGCTCTACGCCGCGCAGGCCGCCGAATTCCTCGTCCTGATAACCCCCGAAGGCGAGATCGAGGGATGCGTGGGGCTGAGCGTCCACGCCTGCGGTGCCGCTTCCTCGTTCACCCCCGCCTGCGGCTCCGCCTCGGCGTCCGGTTCCGGCCCCGCGTCCGGCCCCGTGTCCGGCCCCGCTTCAACGCCTGGCTTTGCCCCCGTCGCCGCCGACCACCAGGAGCAGGCGGGCGTCCTGTACAACTTCTGCGTGGCCGACCATCGCCAGGGCCGCGGAGTCGGCGCCGAACTCCTGCGCGCCGCCCTGCGCGAGGCACACGCCCGCTCCCTCAACGCCCTGTTCACGGCGACGACCGGCGATGGCGACCTCTTCATCCGCCACGGCTTCACCCCCACGACCGCGCTCCTGGCCCCACCAACCTGGGCGAAGTCGCTCGACCCTCGCCGCAACGCCCAGGTATTCGTCCGGCCACTGGCCATAGCGGAGCTCGCGGCGACCCAGTGACAACCAGGCGGTCGTCAGGCCCCTGCGGCGGCGGCACCGGCAGGTGACCCGGAACCGGCTATCAGGGTGGTGGCATCGGCCGGGGCGCCGGGCGCGCTGGGTATGTCAGGTGCTTTGGGTGCCTGCTGAGGTGGCTGAGGGGCCTGAGAGGTTTGAGAGGTTTGAGGTGCGCCGGGTGCGACGGGTGCGGCAGGTATGACACGTGTGACATGTGTGCTAGTTCCGGGCGCTATGCGTGCGCTGGGCGCGCTGGGCGCGTCGGGTACCACGGTGGTGCCGGGACTGGTCTCGTCCAGAACGCCCCGCAGCACCGCGTGCGGCATGCGCCCGTCCAGCACATGCGCCTTCCGCACGCCCCCGCGAACGGCTCGAAGGCAACCCTCCATCTTCGGCAGCATCCCGCTCGCCAACCCCGGCAGCATCCCGTCCAACGCACCGGCCGTCAGGCGCTCGATGACGTCGGTACTGTGCGGCCAGTCCGCGTACAGCCCCTCCACATCGGTGAGCATGACCAGCCGCTCGGCGTCGAGAGCCACGGCGAGGGCCGACGCGGCCAAATCGGCGTTGACGTTGTAGACCTGATCGTCCTCGCCGCGTGCCACGGGGGAGACCACCGGTATGTGCCCCTGCTCCAGCAGCGTTCGCACCGTGGCCGGGTTGACGTCCACGATGTCGCCGACGAGGCCGATGTCCACGGGGCGGCCGTCTACCCGGGCCGTCCTCCGCACCGCTGTCATCGTGTGCGCGTCCTCGCCCGTCAGGCCCACGGCGAAGGGCCCATGGGCATTGATGTGCCCGACCAACTCCCGCTGCACACGGCCCGTTAGGACCATGCGCACAACCTCCATGGTCTCCGGCGTGGTCACCCGCAGGCCCGCCTCGAAACGGGTCTCCAGGCCGAGCCGGTCGAGCATCGCGTTGATCTGCGGCCCACCCCCGTGCACGATGACCGGACGCATGCCCGCGTGCCAGAGGTCCACGATGTCCTGGGCGAACGACTGCTGGAGAGCGGCGTCCACCATGGCGTGGCCGCCGAACTTGATGACCACTGTGCTGCCTTGCAGTTCCTCCGGCCGGACAGACGCACCGTCCTGCCGGAGAAGTGATCCCGTGGAGAGGTTCGAGTCCGGATGTGACACCAGCTGACGGAAGCTCTCTCCGTCGGCGTCGATATGGTCACACGCCCCGGCCGTCGCGGCCCGTTCAGTCATGGTCTCCGTCTTCTCTCGTGGCTGTCCGTGTGTTGCTTCGAACCGTGCTGCGCCTTGCCGTGCCGTGCGGTGCTGCGCCTTGCCGTGCTGCGCCGTGCCGTGCGGTGCTGCTTCGTACCGTGCTGCGTTCTGCTCCAGCGGGCGTGTACTGCTGCTGAGTGGCGCCGAGTGCCGAATGCGAGGCCTGTCTTGAACTGACCACCGGCGTCACTCTGCCGGGCGTCACCCCTCAGCCATTACGCGCTCTTAGGCTCCCTGCGCAGGTGGAGGCTGCTCGCCGCGGCATCCGGCTCGCCCCCTATGCCCGGGTCCCACACGTCGGTGACGAGCTCACGCTGCCCGGGAGGCTCCCCGACCCGACCCGACCCGACCGGCTCCGGGTTGAAGGCGACCGGCACGCCGAGCGCTGGCGCCAGCCCTCGTAGGGTCGCGACGTTGTCGACAAACTCGACGATGCGCGACCGGGAGAGGGCGGTGCGATCCGGCATCGGATACGAGGCGACGACAGGCAAGCCCATGGGTGATATCCCTCCCTTGGCGATGCGCGCACCGCTGGGTCACGACTGGAATTTATTAGCTAAGCCTAACCTAATTGGAAAGGGTCCGGGTTGAGTCTCTCCTCTCGTGCCTAGGCATGTACG
>NZ_JASKYR010000931.1:0-3517 GCF_041028215.1 Streptomyces flavofungini | reverse complement strand
GTTGGGGTCAGCGTGAGGGTGGTGGGCGGGCGGCCGGTCGAGGAGTGGCTGGTGGACGGCCGAAGGGTGGGCCGGTGCTGGTGGGCCGGTGCTGGTCGCTCTCCGCGGCGCCAGGTSTRTGTGTGKYGRTCGCGGCGGTTGGGGTCAGCGTGAGGGTGGTGGGCGGGCGGCCGGTCGAGGAGTGGCTGGTGGACGGCCGAAGGGTGAGCCGGTGCTGGTGGGCCGGTGCTGGTCGCGAGGGTGGCGGGCGGTGGTGACGGCTGGTCGGGGAGCGTCCGGTGGGCCGGTCAAGGGTGGACCGGCGGCGTCGGCCCGTCATCGTTCGTGTCCCGCTGCGCGGGGCCGCGCGTGTACGTCGTGATGGTCAGGGTCACCACGAGGGCGCCGAGGAGCCAGCCGCCGATGACGTCCGTGGGCCAGTGGACGCCCAGCCAGACGCGGGTCAGGCCCACTCCGGCCACGGAGAGCGCGGCCAGGGCCAGGGCCGCCCGCCACAGGGCGGGTCCCGCGCCGTACAGCCGCAGCAGCCACAGGAGCAGCCCGCAGACGACCGCCGCCGTCATCGCGTGGCCCGAGGGGAACGCCGCGAAGTGCGCGGAGTCCACCGGGTCCGGCCACACCGGGCGCGGCCGGTCGACGGCCGCCTTCAGCGCCTGCTGCACCGCCGAGGCGACCAGGCAGGCGCCCGCGAGCCAGAGCGCGAGCCACCGGGCGCCGCGCCCCACCAGCCAGAGGACCGCCACCGCGCACAGCGCGCGCATCGTCCAGGGGTCCCACACCCAGTCCGTGAGGACGCGGCTGACCCGCGTGGCGCCGGGGTCGGCCACCGCCCAGCGGTGCGTCGTACGTGCGATGTCCTCGTCCAGCGCGATCAGCGGGCCCCACTCCAGCTCCACCAGGAGCAGCAGCAGGAGTGCGGGGACGCCGAGGAGCACGGCGGCGAGCGCGGGCCGGTGGCCGGACGGGCGGGTCGGGGAGTCGGTCGGCGCGGGGTGCATGCAGTGATCCTTGCCGACAAGGCGGGGCGTATGCCATCCCGGACGCGCCGGGGCCGCGGTGCCGGGGCTCAGCCCAGGGCGCGCAGCCCGGGCACGAAGGTCACCAGGACGGGGATCACCGGTACGAGCGCCGCGGTCGCCGTCAGACGGAGCCGGTGCCCGGCGGTGAGGCGGGGCCGGGCGGAGAGGAGCCGGTGCACGCGCTGCGGGACGTGGGCGTGCGCGCTGGGACAGGGACCGAACACCCCGCGGTCCTCGTTCAGTTCGACCAGGGCGAGCGCGATGGTCAGCCGCCCGAAGCGGCGCGAGGCCACGTCGTCCGCGGCGAGCTCCACGAGCCTGTGCATCTCGTCGCGGAACGCGGCGAATACGCCCACCTGCGGGAAACCGGCGGCCAGCGCCCCGGAGCAGTGCAGCAGCCAGTCGTGCCTGGCTCGCGCGTGACCCTGCTCGTGGGCGAGCACGGCATCGAGCTGACGGCCCTTCAGGCGGCGCAGGGCGGCCGTGGTGACGACCAGCTGCGGGGCCTGGCCCGGCAGCCACCAGGCGTCGGGGCGCTCGCCCTCCAGGACGACGAGACGGTCGGCGCCGGGCTCCTCGCCGGGCAACAGCGGCGCGCGGTCGCGCAGTTCGGTGCGGCGGGCGGCGCGCCGCAGCCGCGCGAGGGCGATCTCGCGGGTCAGCATCGCGGCGCTCCACACCCCGCCGCAGGCCAGCAGCACGGCGGTGGCGGCGGCCCAGGGGCCGGGGGCCTGAAGGGCGTAGGCCTCGACCACGGCGTGCGGCGCGGGGGCGAAGACATGGCCGCGCACGGCCTGCCACGCGGCGGCGGCGCTCAGGATCATGGAGAGCGCGCAGCAGAGCAGGACGGCCGCGACGACGCACTGCCAGGCCCACAGCGCGACCACCGGTTCGCGCTCCGGCCAGTCGGCCCGCGCGAGCATGCGCGGGGCGACGACGGCGGTCAGAACGCCCAGCAGCAGCAACGCGACGGGGACCATCATGGCTCCCAGCCTATGAGGGCGGGGCCACCGGAGGGTATGGCCTGCCTCGGCAAGTGACGGACGCCACGGTGATCCCGTGCGTGCGCGGGCGCGGGGAAGGGGACGGGCAGGCGTCCGAAAGCAGTAGTGCCGTATCCCCGATCGGGTCGCGGCCGGGCGGCGCCGAGTGGCGTGCGCCCCGGCGGCCCCGGGACGCCCTAGTGTCCGGACGATGATCGAGACCATCGTGTTCGACGTGGGGGAGACCCTCACCAAAGACGACCGCTACTGGACCTCGTGGGCGAACTGGCTGAAGGTCCCGAGCCACACCCTCTCCGTGCTCGTCGGCGCCGTCGTCGCGCAGGGCAGGGACGGCAAGGACGCTCTGAAGCTGGTCAGCCCCGACATGGACGTGGAGTCGGCGGAGCGTGCGCGCGAGGCCGCGGGCCGCGGCGAGCACATCGGCGAGGCCGATCTCTATCCGGACGTACGGCCCGCCCTCGGCGCCCTGCAGAAGCTCGGCATCCGGGTGGTCGTGGCGGGGAACGGGACCGAGCGCGCCGCCGAGCTGCTGCGCGAACGCGATCTGCCCGTCGATCTCATCGCGACCTCGGGGGAGTGGGGCGTCGCGAAGCCGGACCCCGCGTTCTTCACGCGGGTCCTGGAGGTCTCCCAGGCGGGCCCCGCCGAGACGCTCTACGTGGGTGACCACCCGGCGCACGATGTCTTCCCCGCCCGCCAGGCGGGCCTGCGCACCGCACATCTGCGCCGGGGCCCCTGGGGCCACCTGTGGGCGAACGACCCGGCCGTGGCCGAGGCGGCCGACTGCCAGCTCGACAGCCTCACCGCCCTCGCCGCGATGATCGCCCAGCGCGCCGCCGCCGTCAGAGCGTGAGCAGCATCGCCAGCATGCCGATGCCCATCGAGAGCCTGCACGCGAGCGCCAGCTCGCGCCTGTCCCCCCAGCGGAGCACCGGCGGTCCGCCGACGGCGCCGTCCCCCGCCGCGGCCGTCCCGGCGGGGGCGAGCCGCAGGCCGGACCAGAGGACGTACCCGGCGAAGTAGAGCAGCAGGACCCCGGTCAGCGGCGGCAGGCCCACGCCCGCGTGGCCCGCGTGCCCGCCCGGCGCCGCGAGCATCGCCACCGACATGTAGACCATGGCGAGGGCGCCGATCAGATGGTGGACGTGGTGGCGGTCCTGGCGCGCCGCCCCCCGGGAGCGCCAGAGGCCGTGCAGTGACGCGGCGCCGAACACCGCCGCGCTGACGAGCCAGGTCCAGCGCGGCAGCGCGACCACCGCGGCGGGCACGGCCATCACCGCCATGCCGAATCCCATGAGCGCCTCACCGCCCGCCGTGCGGCGCTGTTCCTCGATGCGGCTGCGCATGCGCAGCAGACAGTAGGCCCCGGTCGCCGCGCACAGCGCGACGAGCAGCCAGGCGGCCTGCGCAGGACCGTGCACCGCGCACCTCCCCCTGTCGACGGTGTCGTCGGGTCGATGCCCAGGGGTGCGGAGGCGTATGCGGGCGCAGGGG
>NZ_JASKYR010000930.1:0-1837 GCF_041028215.1 Streptomyces flavofungini | reverse complement strand
GTAACCGTGAGCACCCCCGACGACCTCCCCCTCGCCCCCACCGGCGGCGGCTGCGGCGATGCCTGCGGCTGCGGCGGGGACGACGCGTTCGACCCCCTGGAGTGCGGGCTCGACCCCGCGCTCGCACGGCTCCTCGCCGAGGCGGGCCTCGACCCGTTGCAGGTCGAGGACATCGCGCACATGGCCATAGAGGAGGACCTGGCCGGCGGCGTGGACGTCACGACGGTCGCCACCATCCCCGAGAACGCCGTCGCCACCGCCGACTTCGTCGCCCGTGAGGCGGGCACCGTGGCGGGCCTGCGGGTGGCGGAGGCCGTGGTCTCCGTCGTCTGCGAGGACGAGTTCGAGGTGGAGCGCCACGTGGAGGACGGCGACAGGGTCGAGGCGGGCGCCAGGCTGCTCTCGATCACCACCCGCACCCGTGACCTCCTCACGGCCGAGCGCAGCGCGCTGAACATCCTGTGCCGCCTCTCCGGCATCGCGTCCGCCACGCGCGCGTGGGCCGACGTCCTGGACGGCACGAAGGCGAAGGTCCGCGACACCCGCAAGACGACGCCGGGCTACCGCGCCCTGGAGAAGTACGCGGTCCGCATGGGCGGCGGCGTCAACCACCGCATGTCCCTCTCCGACGCGGCCCTGGTCAAGGACAACCACGTGGTCGCGGCGGGCGGCGTCGCGGAGGCCTTCAAGGCGGTCCGCGAGCAGTTCCCCGACGTGCCGATCGAGGTCGAGGTCGACACGCTCCACCAGCTGCGCGAGGTGGTCGACGCGGGCGCCGACCTGATCCTCCTGGACAACTTCACGCCGGGCGAGACGGAGGAGGCGGTGGCCCTCGTCGCGGGCCGGGCCTTCCTGGAGTCCTCGGGACGCCTGACCCTGGAGAACGCACGCGCGTACGCGGTGACGGGCGTCGACTATCTCGCGGTGGGCGCCCTGACGCACTCGTCCCCGATCCTGGACGTCGGCCTCGACCTGCGGGAAGCGGTGCGGGACTGATGCTCCTCACGATCGACGTGGGCAACACCCACACCGTCCTCGGCCTCTTCGACGGCGAGGACATCGTCGAGCACTGGAGAATCTCGACGGACGCGCGCCGCACGGCGGACGAACTGGCGGTGCTGCTGCACGGCCTCATGGGCATGCACCCGCTCCTCGGCGACGAGCTGGGCGACGGCATCGACGGCATCGCGATCTGCTCGACGGTGCCTTCGGTGCTGCACGAGCTGCGCGAGGTCACGCGCCGCTACTACGGGGACGTGCCCGCGGTCCTGGTCGAACCCGGCATCAAGACCGGCGTCCCGATCCTCATGGACAACCCCAAGGAGGTCGGCGCCGACCGCATCATCAACGCGGTCGCGGCCGTCGAGCTCTACGGAGGCCCCGCGATCGTCGTCGACTTCGGCACCGCCACGACGTTCGACGCGGTCTCCGCGCGGGGGGAGTACGCGGGTGGCGTCATCGCCCCCGGCATCGAGATCTCCGTCGAGGCACTCGGCGTACGCGGCGCCCAGCTCCGCAAGATCGAGCTGGCCCGCCCCCGCAGTGTCATCGGCAAGAACACGGTGGAGGCCATGCAGGCGGGCATCCTGTACGGCTTCGCGGGGCAGGTCGACGGGGTCGTCAACCGCATGGCGCGGGAGCTGGCGGGCGCCGGGGGCGACCCCGACGACGTCACGGTCATCGCCACGGGGGGCTTGGCGCCCATGGTCCTCGGCGAGGCGTCGGTC
Organism: Streptomyces flavofungini; assembly: GCF_041028215.1. Taxonomy (GTDB): domain Bacteria; phylum Actinomycetota; class Actinomycetes; order Streptomycetales; family Streptomycetaceae; genus Streptomyces; species Streptomyces flavofungini_B. Next base: position 110 of record NZ_JASKYR010000930.1, on the reverse strand, counting down.
ATCGACGAACACGAGCCCTGGCTCACGCTGATCGGCCTCCGACTGGTCTACGAACCCCCCCCCCCCCCCCCCCGCAGTGTCATCGGCAAGAACACGGTGGAGGCCATGCA
>NZ_JASKYR010000093.1:0-16445 GCF_041028215.1 Streptomyces flavofungini | reverse complement strand
GTGCAGCATCCGATGGCGACGCCCAGTCATGGGACGCCGTTGCCCGCGGGCTCGCACGGGGGGACGCCGCCGCACGGGACGCCGGGGCCCGGGGCCGTCCCGCCGCCGTACCAGGAGGCGGCCGCCGCGCAGACGCCGCCGCCCCGGCAGCCGTACGACCCCTGGAACGCGCCGCTTCAGCAGACCGGCGCCCCGACCCCGGAGGCGGAAGGGACCCGGCGCAAGCGGGCGCGGCGGCTGCTGCTCGTCGGCGTTCTGGTGCTCACCCTCGTCTCCGGCGGCATCGGCGGCGCGATCGGCGCCTACGTGGAGCGCAACGGCGGGGTCGGCGACATCGAGCTCCGCCAACCCGGCACCGAGTCCAAGGACCGCCCCAAGGGCAGCGTGGCCGGGATCGCCTCGGCGGCCCTGCCGGGCGTCGTGACCCTGCACGTCAGAGGCGACTCGGCGCAGGGCACGGGCACCGGCTTCGTCCTCGACGGCAAGGGCCACATCCTCACCAACAACCACGTCGTCGAGCCCGCGGGCACGGGCGGCGACATATCGGTCACCTTCAGCGGGGGTGAGACCGCGAAGGCGGAGGTCATCGGCCGCGACTCGGGGTACGACCTCGCGGTCGTCAAGGTCTCCAACGTCCGGGGCCTGAAGCCGCTGCCCCTCGGCAACTCCGAGAACGTCCAGGTCGGCGACCCGGTCGTCGCGATCGGCGCCCCCTTCGACCTGGCGAACACGGTGACCTCCGGGATCATCAGCGCCAAGGAGCGGCCCATCACCGCGGGCGGCGAGAAGGGCGACGGCAGCGACACCTCGTACGTGGACGCGCTCCAGACCGACGCCCCCATAAACCCGGGCAACTCCGGCGGTCCGCTGGTCGACTCGAAGGCGCGCGTCATCGGTATCAACAGCGCCATCCGCTCCGCCGACGACGGCTCGGAACAGGGCGGCGGCCAGGCGGGCTCCATCGGCCTCGGCTTCGCCATACCGATCAACCAGGGCAAGCGCGTGGCGGAGGAGCTCATCAACTCCGGCCGGGCGACCCACCCCGTGATCGGCGTCACGCTCGACACCGAGTTCACCGGCGACGGCGCCCGCATCGCTGACAAGGGCAAGGACGGCGGCCCCTCCGTCAGCGAGAACGGCCCGGGCGAGAAGGCCGGCCTCAAGCCGGGCGACGTCATCACCGAGGTGGACGGCAACGCCGTGCACTCCAGCGACGAGCTGATCGTCAAGGTCCGCGCGCACCGGCCCAAGGACCGTCTCGACCTCACGGTCGAGCGCGACGGGCGCGACCGCGAGGTGACCCTGGTGCTCGGTGCCGCGAGTGGCGATTGATCCGGGTTGTGGTGCAGCGGCTACCGGACAGACACCGGCGGCGGGTACCGTGGACGCGGTCCGGCCTGATGAGGACAGTGCAAGGAGCTCAAGGTGTTCAATGACATTGGCGCACTCGAAATAGTGGCGCTGGTCGTCCTCGCCGTGCTCATCTTCGGTCCCGACAAGCTGCCGAAGGTCATCCAGGACGTCTCCCGCACGATCCGCAAGATCCGGGAGTTCTCGGACAGCGCGAAGGCGGACATACGCCAGGAGCTGGGCCCGGAGTTCAAGGACTTCGAGTTCGAGGACCTGAACCCGAAGAAGTTCATCCGCAAGCAGCTCGACAACGACGAGCTCGGGCTCAAGGAAATCCGCAACGGCTTCGACCTGCGCAAGGAGATGAACGAGGTCGCGGACGCCGTGCACGGCCGCGAGAGCGACTCGTCCGACTCCGCGGATTCCGGCGGCTCCGCGTCCTCCCCGGCCTCTTCGGGAGCCGCCGCCGCGTCCCCCGGGGCCCGCGTGGACATGCAGAAGAAGACCGCGAATCCCGGCTCCGGCGACCGCCCGCCGTTCGACGCGGACGCCACCTGAGGCCTCGCCTGAACCATCGCCGCCCACCGGTGTGGCTATCCTGCCTTGTTGTCCGGCGTGAGGACGCCCGAGGGGGGCGGGCCGCTCCGGACCGACGAGAGCGAGGAGGCGGCCGGGTACATGGAGACGACAAGTCGGGTGGGCACACAGGCGGCGGTCGGGGACGGCACCGCACAAGCGGTGCCCTCCGCCCGGCGTACGGTCGACGGCTACCTGCTGGCGCCCTTCCCCTGGTACGGCCTCGACGAGGCGTTCACGGGACCGCGCTGGCTGATGCAGGTCGGCGCGACGGCGGACGGTGCGGTGGAGCACGGTTCGATCGGCCACGGCGAGGAGCCGTCGGTCCGCGGTGAGGGAACCCTCGGCAACAGCGACAAGGAGCGCTTCACGGTCGTGGTGACCGTCGCGGCCAACCCGGTGCGGCGCACCGCCGACGGTACGGGCGTCCTGGAGGCCACGTCGGTCTCCTCGGCGGCCTGGCTCGCCGGGGTCGGGCTGCTGTCGTACACCTGGCCGAACCAGATGGACCACACGCTGCGCGACGACTGGCTCGACCAGCAGACCGAGACAGCGTGGGTCCTCGCGGACGACCTGGAGGGCGCCGACTGGTCGTCGCTCTCCCTCCCGGTGGACGGCGTGCCCACGCCCTTCCACTACCGCGAGTCCGAGTACGGCTGGGTCCTCGCGGGCTCCACGAAGGAGGCGGTCCACCTGGGGGCCTATGGGCGAGGCATGAGTCCGTACGGGCTCGGCTTCTCGGTCATCAAGGACATCGGCGCGTACGCCTGAGCGGCGGGCGGCGGGCTGTCCGAGGTACATGAGGTTCTGCGGGCCGGTGGTGGCTGGTCGCGCAGTTCCCCGCGCCCCTTCAGGGCGCCCCTGCGGGGCGCCCTTCGGGGATCAGAACTTGTTGCGCGGCGTGATGCCCAGGGACATGCCCGAGAGGCCGCGCTGGCGGCCGCCCAGCTTGCCCGCGATGGCGCGCAGCGCCGCGCCCGCGGGGGAGTCCGGGTCGGTCAGGACGACCGGCTTGCCCTCGTCGCCGCCCTCGCGCAGCCGGACGTCGATCGGGATGGCGCCGAGCACCGGCACCGTGGCGCCGGTCGTGCGCGTGAGGCCCTCGGCGACCTTCTGACCGCCGCCCGTGCCGAACACGTCGACCATCTCGTCGCAGTGCGGGCAGGGCAGCCCCGACATGTTCTCCACGACGCCCACGATCTTCTGGTGGGTCTGCACGGCGATGGAACCCGCCCGCTCGGCGACCTCGGCCGCCGCCTGCTGAGGCGTCGTCACGACGAGGATCTCGGCGTTCGGCACGAGCTGCGCCACGGAGATCGCGATGTCACCGGTGCCCGGCGGCAGGTCGAGGAGGAGGACGTCCAGGTCGCCCCAGTACACATCGGCGAGGAACTGCTGGAGGGCGCGGTGCAGCATCGGGCCGCGCCACACGACCGGGGCGTTGCCGGGCGTGAACATGCCGATGGAGATGACCTTCACGCCGTTCGCCGACGGCGGCATGATCATGTTCTCGACCTGGGTGGGCCTGCCGTCGGCGCCCAGCATGCGCGGTACGGAGTGGCCGTAGATGTCCGCGTCCACGACGCCGACCTTGAGGCCGTCGGCCGCCATCGCCGCCGCGAGGTTCACCGTGACCGAGGACTTGCCGACGCCGCCCTTGCCGGACGCGACCGCGTAGACACGGGTGAGTGAGCCGGGCTTGGCGAAGGGGACCTCGCGCTCGGCGGTGCCGCCGCGCAGGGCGGACGCCAGCTCCTTGCGCTGCTCGTCGCTCATCACGTCGAGCGTGACGTCGACGCGGGTGACGCCCTCGACGGCGGCGACCGCGTCCGTCACGTTCTTGGTGATCGTCTCGCGCATCGGGCAGCCGGAGACCGTCAGGTACACGGTGACGGCCACCGCCCCGTCGGCGGCGATGTCCACCGATTTGACCATCCCGAGCTCGGTGATGGGTCGGTGGATCTCGGGGTCGTTCACCGTCGCCAGTGCTTCGCGCACCGCGTTCTCCGTAGCCATAGACCGATAGTACGGCGCGGTAACCGCTGTCAGGAAAGGGTCTCAGCGGTCGCCTGGATCACGTCCGCGTCCGCCGTCGGACGGGAATACGACGCGGCTCTCCGCCCGGCCGTCCACATGCTCCCGCATCCGCTGCTCGTCGAGCTCCTTGACCAGGTCCTGGAGCTCGGAGCGGATCCAGTCGCGGGTGGCCACCTCGCCGAGGCCCATGCGCAGCGAGGCGATCTCGCGGGTGAGGTATTCGGTGTCGGCGATGGACCGCTCGTTCTGTTTGCGGTCCTGTTCGAGATTGACGCGGTCGCGGTCGTCCTGCCGGTTCTGTGCCAGGAGGATCAGCGGAGCCGCGTAGGACGCCTGGAGCGACAGCATCAGGGTGAGGAAGATGAACGGGTACTTGTCGAAGCGCAGGTGGTCGGGGGCGGCGATGTTCCACACCACCCAGAGGATGATGACGACCGTCATCCAGACGATGAACCTGCCGGTGCCCAGGAAGCGCGCGATGCGCTCCGAGAGCCGCCCGAAGGCCTCCGGGTCGTAGTCGGGCAGCAGCTTGGGGCGCGGGGTGCGCGGCTGGTCGAGGCGGAAGCGGGGGGTCCGTGGCTCGGCGCGGTTCTCGCGCTCCCGGTCAGCCGCCGCCATGATCCGCAGCCTCCTCCTCCAGATGGAACTCGGTCTCGCGCCAGTCGTCGGGCAGCATGTGGTCCAGTACGTCGTCCACGGTGACCGCCCCGAGCAGCGCGCCGTGCTCGTCGACGACGGGCGCCGCCACCATGTCGTACGCGGCGAAGAACCCGGCGACGGCGGGCAGCGTGGCGTCCGGCGCGAGGGGCTGGAGGTCGTCGTCGAGGATCGATCCGACGAGCGTGTACGGCGGGTCGCGGAGCAGCCGCTGGAAGTGCACGGTGCCGAGGTACTTGCCGGTCGGTGTCTCGTCGGGCGGGCGGCAGACGTAGACCTGGGCGGCGAGCGCGGGGGAGAGGTCCTCCATGCGGACGCGTGCCAGGGCGTCGGCGACCGTCGCGTCGGGGCGGAGCACGATCGGCTCGGTCGTCATCAGACCGCCGGCCGTGCGCTCCTCGTAGGCCATGAGGCGCCGCACGTCGGCCGCGTCGCCCGGCTGCATCAGGGTGAGCAGGCGCTCCACGTCCTCCTCGGGCAGTTCGGCGAGGAGGTCGGCGGCGTCGTCGGGGTCCATGGCCTCCAGGACGTCGGCGGCGCGCTCTTCCTTGAGCTTGCCGAGGATCTCGATCTGGTCGTCCTCGGGCAGCTCTTCCAGTACGTCGGCGAGCCGGTCGTCGTCGAGGGCGGCGGCCACCTCGGCGCGGCGCTTGGGGGAGAGGTGGTGCAGGACGTTGGCGAGGTCGGCGGGGCGCAGCTGCTCGAAGGTGGCGAGCAGGTTCTCGGCGCCCTGGCCGTGCTCCTCCAGGGAGAAGCCGTCCACGGCGGCCCAGTCGACGGTGAGGGTCTCGCCCTTGCGCCGGAAGGTGCCCGCCTTGCCCTTGCGTACGAAGACCTTGTCGATCTCCCAGTCGCGGCGCGCCGGAAGCTGCTGGACCGACACGTCGAGGACGGTCACCTCCTCGCCGGTCCCGACCAGATGGACCCGGCGGTCGAGCATCTCGCCGAGCACGAGCCGCTCGGTGGGCCGCTGCTCGAAGCGCCGTACGTTGAGCACACCGGTGGTGATGACCTGGCCCGACTCGATGCCGGTGACGCGGGTCATGGGCAGGAAGATGCGGCGCCTGGTGGCCAGCTCGACGACGAGGCCGAGCAGCCGGGGGGGCCTGCGGCCGACCCGGAGCATGGCGACGAGATCGCGGACGCGGCCGACCTGGTCGCCGTTGGGGTCGAAGACCGAGATGCCGGAGAGGTGTGAAACGAAGACCCGGGGGGCGCCTGCCGCCATGCGCGCGCCTCCTTCTGCTGCGGGTTCACGGTGGTTCGTCCGGCAATACGGGCTTCAGGCTAGCCCGTCCCGGTCGGACACGCCCCGGCGGAGGGTCCGTACGGACTGGCGCCGAGTCACTCGTCCGGCACAGGTACGCTGCCGTACTGCCGAAGCCGTAGGCCGTCCGCACGAGAGGCAGCGCCACCTGTGACCGCACTTCCCCTGGCCAGCCGAGCCCGCAGGGCAGCCTTCGTGGGCGCGGTGTGCGCCGGCGTGGTCGCGGGCGCCGCGAGTCTCACCGCGTGCGGCGGCGGCGAGGACCCGGACGCGGGCACGAACGGGGTGGGCAGACTCACCGCCACCAAGATCCAGAGCAAGGCGGCCAGGAGCGCTCAGGCGGCGTCGGCGGTGCGGCTCTCCGGAACGGTGGTGAGCAAGGGGCACACCTACTCCCTCGACATGCGGCTCAAGGGCGAGGGCGGCACGGGGTCCGTCACCTCCAAGGGGCAGACGTTCCGGCTGCTCCGGGTGGGCGAGCAGCTCTTCCTGAAGGCCGACTCGGAGTTCTGGACGCACGAGGGGGCCGGCAAGCAGCCGCAGCAGGCGGACGCGGGCGCGGCGGCCAAGCTGGACGGCAAGTACGTGAAGGTGCCCAAGGGCGACCCGGCCTACCAGCAGCTCAGCGGCTTCACCGACAAGGACGTACTGCTCTCGGGCATGCTCACGCTCCACGGGCAGCTGGCCAAGGGCGACCGGGGCAGAACGGGCGACACCCGCACCATCAAGGTCCTCGGCGACGAGGGCGCGGGCGGCACGCTCAGCGTCGCCCTCGACGGCAAGCCCTATCCGCTGCGCCTGGAGCGCGGGGGCCACGCGGGCACGCTGAAGCTGACGGAGTGGAACACGGACTTCGACCTCCGGGAGCCGGACCAGTCCGAGATGGTCGACTACGGCAAGCAACTGCCGACGTCCTAGGCACGCACGGGCACGCAAGGGCACTGACGGGCACGAAAGGCCCTAACCCCGCCTGCGCTTGAGCAGCAGTCGGGGCAGGGCCACCGGCGTCGCCCGCCGCGTGGTCGCCACGCTCGGCAGCGGCGCGGCCGCCAGGGACCCCTCGGGCACCCCGGGGACGACACCGCCCGGGGCCAGGCGCACGACCCTGCACTGCTCGGCCCAGCGCTCGGTGACCCGCTCCGCGTCCGGCGCGTTCAGCCGCTTGCCCTTCAGCTCGGCGACGGCCGCCTCCCAGGCCTCGGAGCCGGGAGGCAGCTCGGAGACCTCGGCGGTCCAGGCGACCAGCCGGCCCCCCTTGTCCTTGCTGCGCACGGTCACTTCGGCGGAGCCCCCGTCGACGAGGCCGGGCAGCGGCTGCTCGTCCGGACCGTCGCCGACGAGATGCGCGGCGCCCTCGTGCCAGACGTGCCAGAGCGCGCGGGCGGGCGAGCCCTCACCCCGGACCCAGATGAGGCCGGACTTCTTGGTGGCCTCCTCGATGAGGGCGCGGTCGAGCAACGGGTCAGCAGTCATGGCGGCAGCCTATCGACCGGCGCTCAGAGCCGGCCGTTGCGCTTCAGAGCCAGCCGTTGCGCTTCAAGGTCCGGTGGATCGCGAAGCAGACGCCGCCGATGAGGACGAGCACCATCGGGTAGCCGTACCGCCAGTGCAGCTCGGGCATGTGCTTGAAGTTCATGCCGTACACCCCGCAGACGGCCGTGGGCACGGCGATGATCGCCGCCCATGAGGTGATCTTGCGCATGTCCTCGTTCTGCGCGACGGCCGCCTGGGCGAGGTTGGCCTGGAGGATGGAGTTGAGCAGTTCGTCGAAGCCGACGACCTGCTCCTGGACGCGCGTCAGGTGGTCGGCGACGTCACGGAAGTACTTCTGGATGTCGGGGTCGACGAGCCGCATCGGCCGCTCGCTGAGCAGCAGCATCGGGCGAAGGAGCGGCGACACGGCCCGCTTGAACTCCAGGACCTCGCGCTTGAGCTGGTAGATCCGCCCGGCGTCGACGCCGCGCGCGGAGCCCCTGCCCTTGCTCGGGGCGGAGAACACCTCGGTCTCCACCTCGTCGATGTCGTCCTGCATCGCGTCGGCGACCGCGATGTAGCCGTCGACGACGTGGTCGGCGATGGTGTGCAGGACCGCCGAGGGGCCCTTGGCGAGCAGCTCGGGGTCCTCCTGGAGGCGGCGCCGCAGGGCGCGCAGCGAGCCGTGGCCGCCGTGCCGGACGGTGATGAAGAAGTCCCGGCCGGTGAAGCACATCACCTCGCCGGTCTCCACGATCTCGCTGGTGGCCGTGAGCTCGGCGTGCTCCACGTAGTGAATGGTCTTGAAGACGGTGAAGAGCGTGTCGTCGTACCGCTCCAGCTTGGGCCGCTGGTGGGCGTGGACGGCGTCCTCGACGGCCAGCGGGTGCAGCCCGAACTCGGCGGCGATACCCGCGAATTCGGCCTCCGTCGGCTCGTGCAGGCCGATCCAGGCGAAGCCGCCTTCGCGGCGCACCTGGAGCATCGCCTCGTGCGGCGTGAGGGTGTCGGCGGACGCCACGCGGCGTCCGTCGCGGTAGACGGCGCAGTCGACGACGGCCGTCGCGGCGTCGCGGGTCGCGTCGTAGGAGTCGTACGAGGAGGAGTAGTGGCCGCCCTCCTTGCGCAGCGAGGGGCGGACGACGGCACGAAGGTCGCGGATCATCGACATGGGCAGGCTCCTTCGACGGAGGCCGCCTGCGACGGTTGGAACTGCCCGGAATGGGGACGTCCTGAAGTGGAAATGTTTGGCACGTCCGCAAAGCGGGGAGCACCGCACCGTCGCGGTGGCAGCTTCGCTACTGACACAGATCAGATAACTCAGACAGATCAGGTGGAAACGAAGTGCTCTTCCGTCGCACACGGCACGGACAGTGCGCGCGGTGCGTGGTGTGTGTGCTGGCGCAGCTACCGGGCTGCGTGGATCACCGGGCGGAAGAGCGGGTGGTACTGCACGGTCGACTTCGGTCCATTGCAGCCCCACCTCCTCCGGCCGGTCCCCCGTAAGGGAAGTCCCATGCGCTCCCCGCACCCGTGGTGCGGAGTCAGTGTCTGTCAGCAGGGCTTGAAAGCGACGCTTCTGCGTGCTGCCCTGAGCCAGCGGCCAACACTATCAGCCGACTGAAGTGTCAAGCCCCCGCTTTGCCCATCACTGACGAGTTCTATGCTCGCGTCATGGCAGATGTTCTTGCGCTGGTCGAGGCCCGTCTCCGCACCGGCCTCGGGGAACCGGACGCGCGCGCCGCGGTCACCTTCCTCGGCACCGACCGCGTCGAAGTGCTGCGTTTCACGGACGGCGACGTGGTGCGCTACGCCACGCTCGGCATGTCCGCCCAGCCGATGACCGATCCGACCGCCGCGCTCGCCGACCCCGTCAAGGGCCCGCGCGCCGAGCTGCTGCTCTCCGTGCGCGGGGGTCTCGCCGACACGGACAAGGTGCTGCGCCCGCTCGCCGTCCTCGCCGCGTCGCCGCAGGTGGAGGGTCTCGTCGTGGCGCCGGGTGCCTCGCTCGACGTGGGTGAACCGCTGTGGCCCGGCGCACCGTTCACCTCGGTGCTCGTCGCGGAGCCCGGGGGCCTCGTGGAGGATCTGGACCTCGACGCGCCCATGGAGCCCGTACGGTTCCTGCCGCTGCTGCCCATGACGCCGAACGAGGCCGCGTGGAAGCGGGTGCACGGCGCGGCGGCTCTCCAGGAGCGCTGGCTGAACAGCGGGACGGACCTGCGCGATCCGCTGCGCAGGTCCGTCCCGCTGGACTGAGTGGCCTTAGAGCCTGTGTCATATCCCCGGCCGGGCGTGCGACGCCTGGCACGCACCCTCGCCGCGTTACCGAAAAGCCCTAGTAGCTCCGCTACGAGGGCTCTCCGGCGCCTTGCGATCGCACGCACCAGACGCCGCACGCTGGTCCGACCGGGGATATGACACAGGCTCTTACCGGATTCCCGTACGCGGGAGGCCGGTACCGGATTCCCGTACGCGGGAGGTCAGTTGGCGAAGACGCCGACGCCGTCCTCCGTGGCGTGCCGGGGTTCGAGTTCCTCGGCCTCGTGGGTCAGGCTGCTGCGCCGCACCCAGACCACGGCCGCGCCGAGCACCGCCGTGACGGCCGCGACGACGAACGGGATGTGGATGTCGCTCCACTCCTCGATCTTCGGCGCGAAGAACGGCGCCGCCGCGGCGGCGAACCAGCGCACGAAGTTGTAGCCGGCGCTCGCCACCGGGCGCGGCGCGTCGGAGACGCCGAGCGCGAGCTCGGTGTAGACGGTGTTGTTCACGCCGATGAACGCGCCGGACAGGATCGTGCAGACGATGGCGGTGGTGTGGCTGCCGTAGCCGAGCACAAGGACGTCGACGGCGAGCAGCACGAGAGAGCCGCCGAGCACCTTCAGCGACCCGAACCGCTCCTGGAGCCGCGGTGCCACGAGCACCGAGAAGACGGCGAGGAGCACACCCCAGGCGAAGAAGACCGCGCCGGACTTGTACGGGGTCATGTTCAGCACGAACGGCGTGAAGGCCAGCACCGTGAAGAACGTGTAGTTGTAGAAGAACGCCGAGGCCGCCGCGGAGGCGAGACCGCCGTGGCCGAGCGCCTTGATGGGGTCGAGCAGGGACGTCTTCCTCGCGGGCCGGGGCTGCTCCTTGAGGAACGCCGTGATGCAGAGGAAGCCGATCGCCATCAGGGCCGCGGTGCCGAAGAAGGGGTAGCGCCAGCTCGCGTCGCCGAGCAGTGCGCCGACCAGCGGCCCGCAGGCCATGCCGAGCCCGAGCGCGGACTCGTACAGGAGGATCGCGGCGGCGCTGCCGCCCGCCGCGGCGCCGACGATGACGGCGAGGGCGGTCGAGACGAAGAGCGCGTTGCCGAGCCCCCAGCCCGCGCGGAACCCGACGAGTTCACCGACCGAGCCCGAGGTGCCCGACAGGGCCGCGAAGACCACGACGAGCGCGAGGCCGAGGAGCAGGGTCTTCTTGCCGCCGATACGGCTGGAGACGAAGCCGGTCACCAGCATCGCGACCGCGGTGATCAGGAAGTACGAGGTGAACAGGAGGGAGACCTGGCTCGCGCTCGCGTCCAGGCCCTTGGCGATGGAGGGCAGGATCGGGTCGACGAGCCCGATGCCCATGAAGGCGACGACGGACGCGCCGGCCGTGGCCCACACGGCCTTCGGCTGGCGCAGGATGCTGCCCGCGCCGGCGTCGAAGGGGTCCCCTTCGGCGGGACCCCCTGTGCTGCTGCCTCCTGTGCTGCTGTTCATACAGCCGCTCCTTCGCTGCTTTCACAGCGTTCGCTTGAGATCGTTGACGTATACATATATTAAGTTAGCAAGGCTAATGGGTGCAAGTTACACCTAGTTTTCCCTGGTGACAGCGCCACCGGACGGGTGATCGTCCTTGACGAGGGGACGACCGGGGAGGACCGTTGGTCAGCATGAGGGGCGAACCCAGTTGCCCGAAGTGTGGTGGCCGGGTCAGGGCTCCCGGTCTCTTTTCCGACTCCTGGCAGTGCGACGTGCACGGCACCGTGCACCCGCTCCAGCCCGTGATCCCACCCAGCGTCGAGGCGGTCCAGGTCGTCGTGCACCGGACGCAGGTCCCGGTGTGGATGCCGTGGCCGCTGCCGGTCGGCTGGCTGTTCACGGGCGTGGCCTGCGCGGGAGACGACAGGAGCGGCGGCCGGGCGACCGCCGTGGCCTGCTCGGGTCCCGCCCCGCTCGGCGGCGTCGGCGAGCTGGTGCTCGTCGCCGAGGAGCTGGGCGTCGGCCTCGGCGCCCGCTATGCGGGGCTCGACGGACCCGATCCGGGACCGCACATGAACGTCGACAAGCCGCCGCAGACCAAGGTGCTCGCCGCCGGGCGCCCCACGGCGCTCTGGCATGTGTCGGGGACGCCGGACGACCGCGCCGTCTTCGCCGGTGAGGCACGCGGCCTCTGGCTGTGGGCCATCGCCTGGCCGGAGCAGTCGGGGCTCCTGATGTACGACGAGATGGTCCTCACGGACTTGCGGGACGCCGGGGCGGAGGTGGATCTGCTGCCGTGCGGGGCGCTCTCGCCGCGGCTGCTGACGCCTTGAGGGGGCGCGGGTGCTTTGGCGTTTCGGCGTGGATGCTTTGGCGTTTCGGCGCACCGGCCTTGGCGCTTGGGCGCACCGGCTCTGGTGCTTGGGCGCACTGGCTCTGGTGCCTGAGCGCATCGGCTCTGGTGCTTGGGCGCACTGGCTCTGGTGCCTGAGCGCATCGGCTCTGGTGCTTTGGCGCACTGGCTCTGGTGCTCCGGCATCAACCCTGGCGTTCCGAGGTACCGGCCCTGGTGCTCCGGCGTATCGGTCCTGGCGTTCCGAGGTACYGACCCTGGTGCTCCGGCGTATCGGTCCTGGCGTTCCGGGGCACCGGCCCTGGCGCTCCGGGGTACCGGCCCTGGCGTTGCGGCGTATCGGTCCCGGCGTTCCGAGGTACCGGCCCTGGTGCTCCGGCGTATCGGCCTTGGCGCCCCGGCCCTGAGCGCGTCGCTCCCGCCGTGAGGGACGCCTCGCCCGTGGCGGCCGGGGGAGCGTTCGATTCCCGTTATCCTTGAGCGTCCCCGCCGTCCGTTCCGCCGTCCGTCCCTTCGTCCGTCCGGCAGCGGCCGTTTCGCGGTCCGCCCCGTCAGCCCGAGCCTGGAGTCAGCACCGTGCGCATCGACCTGCACACTCACTCCACCGCGTCCGACGGCACGGACACCCCCGCCGAACTGGTGCGCAATGCCGCCGCCGCGGGTCTCGACGTCGTCGCGCTGACCGACCACGACACCACGCGGGGCCACGCGGAGGCGATCGCCGCGCTGCGCGCACTGCCGGAGCCGACGGGCCTGAGCCTCGTCACCGGCGCGGAACTCTCCTGCCGCCTCGACGGCGTGGGCCTGCACATGCTGGCCTACCTCTTCGACCCCGACGAGCCGGAACTCGCCCGCGAGCGCGAGCTGGTCCGCGACGACCGGGTGCCGCGCGCCAAGACGATGATCGGCAAGCTCCGCGAACTCGGCGTCGACGTGACCTGGGAGCAGGTCGCGCGCATCGCGGGGGACGGCTCGGTCGGCCGCCCGCACATCGCCGAGGCCCTGGTCGAGCTGGGCGTCGTGCCCACCGTCTCCGACGCCTTCACCGCCCAGTGGCTCGCCGACGGGGGCCGCGCCTACGCCGAGAAGCACGAGCTCGACCCCTTCGACGCCATCCGCCTGGTCAAGGCGGCGGGCGGCGTCACCGTCTTCGCGCACCCGGCCGCGGTCAAGCGCGGCCAGACCGTGCCCGAGTCGGCGATAGCCGAGCTCGCGGCGGCCGGGCTCGACGGCATCGAGGCCGACCACATGGACCACGCCCCCGAGACCCGCGCCAGGCTGCGCGGCCTCGCGGCGGACCTCGGTCTGCTGGCCACCGGCTCCAGCGACTACCACGGCAGCCGCAAGACGTGCGTGCTCGGCGAGTTCACCACCGATCCCGAGGTCTACGGCGAGATCACCCGCCGCGCCACCGGCGCCTTCCCCGTCCCGGGCGCGGGCGGAAGCCCGACCGCGTAACGCTCTCCCTCTCCTTCGCCCGCGCCGCGTCTCCGCGTCTCCGCGTCTCCGTGGCGGCGGCTGCCGTGCCCCGCGCGCGGCGCCGGTCCGCGCGGCCCCTTCGTACGACCTGATACGACTCTCTGCAAGGCATCACTGTGTTCGACGTCGCCGTTTTCGGCTCCCTCTTCCTCACCCTGTTCGTGATCATGGACCCGCCGGGGATCACCCCGATCTTCCTCGGCCTGACGGCGGGACGACCCGCCAAGGTGCAGCAGCGGATGGCCTTCCAGGCCGTCTGCGTCGCCTTCGGCGTGATCTCCGTCTTCGGCCTCGTGGGCCACCAGATCCTGGACTACCTGCACGTCTCCGTGCCCGCGCTGATGATCGCGGGCGGCCTCCTGCTGCTGCTCATCGCGCTCGACCTGCTCACCGGCAAGACGGACGAGCCCAAGCAGACCAAGGACGTCAATGTCGCGCTGGTCCCGCTCGGCATGCCGCTGCTCGCCGGTCCCGGCGCCATCGTCTCGGTCATCCTGGCCGTGCAGGACGCCGACAGCGTCGGCACGCAGATCTCCGTATGGTCGGCGATCGTCGCGATGCATGTGGTGCTCTGGCTGGTCATGCGGTACTCGTTGCTGATCATCCGGGTCATCAAGGACGGCGGCGTGGTCCTCGTGACGCGGCTCGCGGGCATGATGCTCTCCGCCATCGCGGTGCAGCAGATCATCAACGGGATCACGCAGGTGATCAACGGGAGCTGAGGCTCCCTCTTCCGGCCGCGTCCGTCCCGCGCTTCCTCTGGGTGCGGGCATGCGAAGGGCCCCGTACGGCTCGTACGGGGCCCTTCGGCGTCAAGGTGCGGCGTCTGCGTTACGAGGCCGAGGTCTCGGCCGGGCGGATGTAGATGCGCTGGCCTATCGCTGCGGCCTGCTGCACGATCCGGTTGACGGAGGCGGCGTCCACGACGGTGCTGTCCACGGCGGTGCCGTCGACGTCATCGAGTCGCATGATTTCGAAGCGCACGGGCTTCTCCCTTCGTCTGGTCATCCTCCTGAAGGAGAACTACTGGAGATGGCCAGGCCATTGCCTGTCCGTTAAGTGTGGGTTGCGGGCCTACAGTGCCCCGCGTTCCTGATGGGTAAAACGAGTTGCCCCCTGCAAACATTCCCTACGCTAAGGAAATTTTTCGAGTACCTAATTACCTGCGAGTAGTGGCACCGGTTGTGTTCGCTGCGTGACCAGCGGGAGACTGGGTCTTCTATGAACGACGACGACCGCAGCGCAGCCGACGAGCAGCACGCAGCCGACGAGCGGCACGGCGCAGCCGACGAGCAGCACGGCGCAGGCCACGACGGTGGCCGCAGCGCCGCTGACATCAGCGCTCAGCTGGAGCGCACCAACGGGCTGCTCGAGCGCATGCTCGCCGAGGTCGCGAAGACCCCGTCCACCCACGCGATCTTCGTCGACGCCGGTTATCTGTACGCGGCGGCGGGCCGTCTCGCCACCGGGACCGAGGACCGGCGGGCCTTCGACCTCGATGCCGAGGGACTGATCGACGCGCTCATCGACAAGGCCCGCACGATCTTCGCCGACAGCAGGCTGCTGCGCGTCTACTGGTACGACGGCGCGCGGCGCCGCATCCACACCACCGAGCAGCAGTCGATCGCGGAGCTTCCCGACGTCAAGGTCAGGCTCGGCAACCTCAACGCCAACAACCAGCAGAAGGGCGTCGACTCCCTCATCCGCAGCGACCTGGAGTCACTGGCCAGGCACCGCGCCATCAGCGACGCCGCGCTCATCGGCGGCGACGAGGACCTGGTCTCGGCGGTCGAGGCCGCGCAGGGTTACGGGGCGCGGGTCCACCTCTGGGGCATCGAGGCGCCCGAGGGGCGCAACCAGGCCGAGCCGCTGCTGTGGGAGGTCGACAGCCAGCGGACCTTCGACCTCGACTTCTTCAAGCCGTACGTGAGCCGACGCGTCGTCACGACGTATGAGACCGGTCCCGCCGCGCAGCGGCCCTCCCGCGAGGACGTGCGCTTCGTCGGTGCGCAGATCGCCGCGAAGTGGCTCGCCGCGCGGGGGCGCGAGGCGCTGGTCGGCCTGCTGCCGGGCCACCCGTACCTGCCCGGCTCCGTGGACCAGGAGCTGCTCGTGGAGGCGGAGCGGCTGCTCCAGTACTCGCTGCGGGGGCAGGCCGATCTGCGCAGGGCTCTGCGGGACGGGTTCTGGGAGCATTTGCAGACGTTGTGCTGAGGGGGGGCGGGGGTGTCGCGCCGGTGCTTCAGGCGCCTTTACGGCAGGGCGTCCCAGAAGGCCGTCAGGGCCGCTGCCGTCTCCTGCGGGCGGTCCGTGTTGGGGGAGTGTTCGGCGCCGGTGATCACCGTGCGGTGGGCGTTCAGGCGTCTGGCCATGTCGTCGAGGAGCGGTACCGGCCAGGTGTCGTCGCGTTCGCCCGAGATCACGTGCTTGGGCAGCGGCGCCGCGGCGAGTTCGGCCACGCGGTCCGGCTCCGTGGAGAGCTGTCGGCCGGTGGCGATGAGCTGGGCGGGGTTGTGCCGCAGCCAGCGGGCGCGCAGGGCCTCGCTGTCGTCGCTCGCATCCGTTCCCTCGGCCGTGGCGCGGCCGGTGTCCGCGTCCTCCGGGGGCGGGGGCTCCATGGCCCGCATCGCCTGCCAGACCTCTTCCATCGACAGCACCGCGAGGGCGTCCGCCAGCATCTTTGCGCGGGCCCGCTGGGCCGGGACGATCGCCGCGGGGCCCGATGACATCAGCGTGAGCGAGGCGAAGGCGTCCGGGGCGAGGAGTACGCCGCCCAGGGAGTGGCCCAGGAGGTGCGGCCGGGCGTCGCTGTCCAGCGCCGCCGCTTGGGCGAGGACGTCGCGGGCCAGCTCTTCCTGGGCGTAGGCCGCTTCGTCGGCGGGGCCCTCGGACTCGTACTGGCCTCGGCCGTCCACGGTGACGGCGCGGTAGCCGGCGGTGGTCAGGGGCTCCAGGAGGGCGATGAAGTCCTCCTTGCTTCCGGTGAAGCCGGGGAGGAGCAGGACGGTTCCTCTGGGGG
>NZ_JASKYR010000929.1:0-2060 GCF_041028215.1 Streptomyces flavofungini | reverse complement strand
GACACGCGGCGGCGGCCCGGCCGTCGTTCGGCCCGTCCCGCACCGGACGGGCCCGGCTCAGCGGCGTCCGCCGCGGAACCGGCCGAGCAGTGAGCGGGCCTTGGCCCGGTTGCGGGGGTCGGCGGCCGCCCTGCGTGCGGTGGCGATGTTCCGTCGGCCCTGCGGTGTGCGGCTGTACGCCTTCAGGCGTGCGAGCAGTCCGGCCATGATGTCCTCCCGGGCTGTGACCGCCATGGCGGCGGGGCGTCATCGGATGTCTCTCTGTCCGCCGCCTACCCCCGGTGGCCCGCCTGAAGCGGTCCGCTCCCGAACGGTTCCGCCGTATCCCGGTCCCGCCTGTGGCGGCATCAGCCGATTTGCTGCTTGATATGAGGGTAGACAGTGGTCCCGCGCGGTCCGGCGCGGTGACGGCGAGGAGAGGAGACGACGTGGCGTCGGACGACGCGGAGGGGGAGCGTCTGCTGGACGGGCTGCGGATCGACGAGGCCCGGCCCGAGCGGCCGGTGCTGCTCGACGAGCAGGGCGAGCCCCTGCGGACGTGGCAGGAGAACTACCCCTACCGGCAGAAGCTCGGGCGCAAGGTCTACGAGCGCCGGAAGCGCTTCCTCCAGATCGAGCTGCTCAAGCTTCAGAAGACGGTACGTGACGAGGGCCTGCGCGTGGTGGTCGTCTGCGAGGGACGGGACGCCGCGGGCAAGGGCGGCACCATCAAGCGCTTCACCGAACGCCTCAACCCGCGTGGCGCGCGCACCGTGGCCCTCGACAAGCCCACGGAGCGCGAGGCGGGCCAGTGGTACTTCCAGCGCTACGTGGCGCAGCTCCCCTCGGCGGGCGAGATCGTCTTCTTCGACCGCTCCTGGTACAACCGCGCCGGTGTCGAGCCCGTGATGGGCTTCTGCACCCCCGAGCAGCACCGCCAGTTCCTTGAGCAGGTCCCGCAGTTCGAGAAGATGCTCACCGATGACGGCATCCTGCTGATCAAGTTCTGGCTCTCGGTCTCGCAGGCCGAGCAGCGCACCCGCTTCGCGATCCGCCAGGTGGACCCCGTACGCCAGTGGAAGCTCTCGCCCACGGACGTGGCGTCCCTCGACCTCTGGGACGCCTACACCAAGGCCAAGGTGGACATGTTCCGGGCCACGGACACCCCTCAGGCGCCGTGGACGGTCGTCAAGTTCAACGACAAGCGCCGTGGCCGCCTCGAAGCGATCCGGCATCTGCTGCTGCTCATGGACTACGAGTCCAAGGACAAGGACGCGGTGGGCGAGGCGGACCCCCTCATCATCGGACCCGCCGACACCCTCCTGGAGGCGGGCGAGGACCCCACGGACCTGTCACCGAGCAGGATCGCCCACCGGGAACAAGGGCCGGGCCAGCACCCGTGACACCGGGCGCCCCTCCCGCGCGCGCGAGGGACAGGACCACTCGGCGCACGCGCGAAAGTGGGAAAGGACGCCGGGGCAGGCGTCTGAGGACGGCCGGTGCGGGAAGCCGACAGACATGGCTCTTCTCAGGAAACTCGCACGCCCGATGCTCGCGTCCGTCTTCGTCACCGGAGGCCTGAACACCCTCCGGAACGCCAAGGGCGTGGCACCCGTCGCCGAGCCCGTGGCGCTCCCCGTGGCCTCCCGTGTCCCGTGGCTGCCGGAGGACCCCGAAAGCCTGGTCCGCATCAACGCCGGGGTGCAGCTCGGTGCCGGTCTGATGCTGGCGACCGGACGGGTGCCGCGCGTCGCCGCGCTCGCCCTGGCCGCCACCCTGGTGCCGACGACCCTGGCCGGGCACGCCTGGTGGAAGGAGGAGGACCCCGAGAAGCGGGCCGCCCAGCGCACGCACTTCACCAAGAACCTCTCGCTCCTCGGCGGCCTGCTGATCGCGGCGGCCGACACGCACGGCAAGCCGTCGGTCGCCTACCGGGCCCGTGGCGCCGCCGCGGCCGGGAGCAAGGCCGCCCGCAGCGCCGGACACGACGCCGTGGAGGCGCTGAGCGGCGCGGCCGACTCGGTCCGCTCGATGTCGGGGAACGCCCAGCACGCGGTCGCCCGGCGCCTTTGACCCGAGCC
>NZ_JASKYR010000928.1:0-2550 GCF_041028215.1 Streptomyces flavofungini | reverse complement strand
GCTGCGCGGGCATCCGCATGACAGATCTCCTCCGGGCGGGGCGGCGAGCGGTGGGGGTTCATGGGGCTCGCGCAAGGTAGTGCATGTTTTCAACTGCCAGCTATGCCCGCGGATGCGCGTCCGAACGGGGCCTTTTGGCATACGGGTGACTAGCGGAACCCGGATTCCGGTCCCGCACGGCACACGGGAGCGCCCGCCCCGCGGGAACACCGGGTTCCTGCGGGGCGGGCGCGGTGGTACGTGGCTGTGCGGCCCGTGAAGGCCGCTCAGCCCTTGATGTTCACGTCGATGCAGGCGTAGAACGCGTTGGCGGTGTCCGCGATGTTCCACACCGCGAGGACCTTCTTCTTGCCGGTCAGGCCGCCGAAGTCAACCTTGTGGGTGACGGTCGAACCCGGCTGGGCGCCACCGTCGTCGACCTCGGCGATCTTGTTGCCGTCGACGAAGTACTGCCAGGTGTTGGTCCGGTGTGCCGCCGTCAGCTTCCAGCTGAACTCCTGGGTGGAGCCGACGTCGGTGACCTGCCAGCCCTTGCTGTCGTCGTCGAGCTCGGCGAAGCCCGCGTTGCCGCCGCTGCACGACGTCAGCCCCTTGGGGCCCTCGACGCTCTGCGGCTCGTGCGTGATGGCGCCGCACGACACGGTGCCCGCGGCGCACTGGGCCTGGCGGCTCGGCGGCGTGGAGACGTAGCCGTGGGCACCGGCCGGGCTGACTGCGGTCAGGACGAGCACGGGCGCGATGCCCGCGCCCACGACGGCTGCCAGCTTTCGCTTGGAACGCATCTCTGCTCCCTCTGGGTGGGGGGATGAGGGGGAAGGGACAACCGGGCGCCTCGGTCGACTCATTGGCCTAGACCTTACTGATTGTCGGAACGCCGTCAAGGCTTCAAGTGATGTTCATGTGCTGGAAGTTGTCCGTGGGCCGTCCGGCCCCCGGCCCTCCGCCGGGTCCGGCGGGCCGCCCGCGCCGGGCCGTCGCAGGCCGCCGTCAGAGGTACTGCCCGGTCGTGTCTCCGGCCGCGTCGCCCGAGGTCAGGCAGGGTGAATCGGGTCGGCCCGCAGCGGGCCATCCCCCCCACACGAGGGAGTGACCATGCCAGAGGACCTCGCGTCCGGAGTACGGCGTTTCCAGCGGGACGTCTTTCCCGCGAAGGCGGAGCTCTTCCGGCGCCTCGCCACCGGACAGGCCCCGGACGCCCTGTACATCGGCTGCTCCGACTCCCGTGTCGTGCCCGAACTGGTCACCCAGCGCGAGCCGGGCGAGCTCTTCGTCATCCGCACCGCGGGCAACCTCGTCCCCGTCCACACGCCGTACGGGGACGGGGTAGCCGCCAGCATCGAGTACGCCGTCGTCCAGCTCGGCGTCACCGATGTCGTCGTCTGCGGCCACTCCGCCTGCGGGGCGATGTCCGCCCTCGCCGAGGGGGCCGACCTGAGCGCCATGCCGGCGGTCGCCGAGTGGCTCCGGTACGCGGACGCCGCCGTGGTCGAGACGGCCGACGTCGCCCCGTCGGAGCGGACGGCCGCCCTGATCCGCGCCAATGTCCTCCTCCAGCTCTCCCACCTGGCCAAGTACGCCTGTGTCGCCGAGGCCATGGACCGTGGCGCCCTGACCCTGCACGGGTGGGTCTTCGACATCGGCACCGGCGCGGTGGAGGGACTCACCCCCGTCGCCGGGGCGTAGAGCCCTTCGCCGGGCGGGACCGGCCCGCCCTAGGATGCGGGCGGACCGCACCGACGGAGAGGTGGAACGCGTGACCCAGACCGATGACGTCATCGCCCTGGTGTGCCGGACGCTCGGCGCGGACGGCGTCGTCGGCGCCTATCCGCACGGCTCGGCCGTACTCGGCGGTCTCCGCCCGCTCAGCGACCTCGACGTCCTCGTCGTCGCGGGGCGGCGCACCACGCCGGAAGAGCGCAGGGCGCTGACCGAGGGGCTCCTCGTGCTCTCGCCCGCCGGGCACCCCAGCGACACCTTCCGCCCCGTCGAGCTGACGATCGCCGTCCAATGCGACCTCCGCCCGTGGGTCTATCCGCCGGTCAGCGAGTACCAGTACGGGGAGTGGCTGCGCGAGGAGTATCTGCGCGGCGAGTTCCCCGCGCCGCGACCCGACCCCGACCTGGCGCTCCTCGTCACGATGGTGCTCGCGGGACGGACCCCGCTGCTCGGTCCCGCGCCGGACCAGGTCCTCGACCCGGTGCCGCCCGGTGACGTCGCCCGGGCCATGACCGAGGCCGTCCCCGCACTCCTCGCCGAGCTGGCGACGGACACCCGCAACGTCCTTCTCACCCTCGCCCGCGTCTGGACGACCCTGGCGACGGGCGAGATCAGGTCCAAGGACGCCGCCGCCGACTGGGCCATCGACCGCCTCCCCGCCGAACTCCGCCCGGCGCTCGCCCACGCCCGCGCCGTCTACCTCGGCACCGAACAGGAACGCCGGGACGTCCTCGGCCCCAGCGCGGCCCCACTCGCCGACCACGTCGTACGAGAGATCGAACGCCTGCTCCCGAGGCACTGAGCGGGCGCGCCACCGGGTGAGCGAACCGGGGC
>NZ_JASKYR010000927.1:0-2825 GCF_041028215.1 Streptomyces flavofungini | reverse complement strand
GGGCGGGCGCGAGCCGGTGCAGCTGGTCCTCCAGGAGCGCCAGGCTCTTCGGCACGCGCACCAGGAGCACGTCGATCCGCGCGGGAGGGGCGTCCCGCGTCGTCAGGAGCCGCGCCGCGTCCCCGGCGTGGCCCGCCCGCGCGAGGTTGGCGCGGGTCGCCTGCTGGGCGAGGAAGGAGTCGGTGATCTGCACCGGCACGCGCGCGTGCCCCGCGAGCACGGTGGTCAGCGCGCCCCACCGGTCGCCGACGACGGCCACGGTGCCGCCCAGGTCCACGGCCGCAGCGCCTTCCTCCCCGGCCAGGTGGCGCAGGAGGTAGGCGTCGGCGGCCGACCAGGCGCGCAACGGGTCCCGGGGGTCGGCCGGGAAGCGGGTGAGGTCGTACGCGCCCCATGACGTGCTCAAACGGTTCATCGTGCCCACAGGCTAACGGAGGGCGCGGCGGGCGACGCCCGTGTCACCGCTCGGCGGTCGGCTCGAACCAGGTGGGGCCGTCCGCGAGCGCCTGCTTGACCCGGGAGAGGGAGAACTCGTGCAGCTCGGGCAGGGCGTCCACGGCGAACCAGGCGACGTCGAGGGACTCGTCGTCGTTCACGCGCGCCTCGCCGCCGACGGCACGGCAGCGCAGGGTGATGTCCATGTACTGGCAGGTGTCGCCGTTGGGGTAGGTGACCGGTTCGAGCGCCTGCACAAGCACCACCCGCTCGGGCACGCAGTGCACAGCCGTCTCCTCGTACACCTCGCGCACCGCGCACTCGGCGGGCTGCTCGCCGGGCTCCGGGATACCGCCGATCACCGACCACCTGCCGTTGTCGGAGCGCCGGCCGAGAAGCACTCTGCCCTCGTCGTCGAAGACGACGGCGGTGATCCCGGGGAGCCAGAGGAGCTGCTGGCCCGCGTCGGCCCGGATGGCGCGGATGAAGTCAGGAGTAGCCATGACACGACCCTAATGGCGGCGCGCGGCCGTCCAGGCCACCTCCGGCGGGGTCACTGCCCGGCGGTGCGCCTGGACCGTACGGCCGAGGTCACGGCCCACCCGAGGCCGCCCGCCGCGATCAGCACGAGGATGCCCTCGGGGAGCACTCCGAGGGTGGTGGCCGGGGTGCGGGAGGAGCGCAGCGGCACCTCCTCGACGAGCGAGTCGGCGGTGTACCAGGTCGTCTTGGCCTTGACCGTGCCGTCCGGCATGATCACGGCGCTCACGCCGCTGGTCACGGGGACGGCGACGGCGCGGCTGTGCTCGACCGCGCGGACCCGGCTCATGGCGAGCTGCTGGTAGGTCATCTCGCTGCGGTCGAAGGTGGCGTTGTTGCTGGGCACCGAGATGAGCTGGGCGCCGTGGGTGACGGTGTCGCGCACCGCCCAGTCGAAGGCCGCTTCGTAGCAGGTTGCGAGGCCGACTTCGGCGCCCGCCATGGTGAAGACGCCGGGCTTGGAACCCCGGCTGAAGTCCTGGCGGACCCGGTCGGCGTCGCTGCTGAACAGGCTGATGAGACCGCGCAGCGGGATGTACTCGCCGAAGGGCTGGATCTGCCGCTTGTCGTAGGTGTCCGTGGCGCCCTTGTCCGGGTCCCACAGGATCTGCTCGTTGAAGAGCTTGCCGTCCGCGGTCTCCACGACGCCTCCGACGGAGACGGGCGCCCCGATGGCCTTGACGGCGTCCTCGATCTCGTGGCGCGCGTCGGGGTTGGTGAAGGGGTCGATGTCGGAGGAGTTCTCCGGCCACAGGACGAGGTCGGGTCGCTCCGCCCGGCCCGCCTTCACCGCGGCGGCGAGCCGCTCGGTCTCGCGGACGTGGTGGTCGAGGACCGCGCGGCGCTGCGCGTTGAAGCCGAGGCCCGCGCGCGGCACGTTGCCCTGGATCGCGGCGATGGTGGTGGTGCCGTCCTCCGCGTCGTCGCTGACCAGCGTGCGGGCCGCGAAGGCGCCGCCGACCGGGACGAGGACGCTGAGCAGGGCGGCCGCGGCGGCGCCCCGCCGCACCTCGCCGAGGCCGCGGGCGGTGCGGAGCTGCCGGATCAGTTCGTGGAGCCCGTAACCGCACAGGACGACCGCGAAGCCGAGGACGGGCGTGCCGCCGAGCGCGGCGAGCGGCAGGAAGACGCCGTCCGCCTGGCCGAAGGCGATCTTGCCCCAGGGGAAGCCGCTGAAGGGCACACGCGCGCGTGCCGCCTCTCCCGCGATCCACAGGGCCGCCGCCCACAGCGGATGGCCCGGCAGCCGCGAGAGGACGGCCGTGCCCGCGCCGACCAGGGCCACGAAGACGGCCTCGACGGCAGCGAGCGCGAGCCACGGGCCTGGGCCGACCTCGACGCCGGTCCAGACGAGCAGGGGCAGCAGGAAGCCGAGGCCGAAGAGGTAGCCGAGGCCGAGGCCCGCCTTCCAGGTGCGGCCGTGCAGACACCAGGCGAGGACCGCGAAGGCCGGGAGCGCCAGCCACCAGAGCGTGCGGGGCGGGAAGCTGACGTAGAGCAGCACTCCGGAGAGGGCCGCCGCGGCGGCGGGCGCGAGCCGCCGCAGGACGCGCACGGCACGGGAATCCCGTGCGGGCTGCGGATCGAGCTGCTCCGGCTCGTCTACGGGAGTGGTGGTGGCGGTCACTCGGGGAGTGTACGGCGCGTCACCGGGGCGCGGACAGCGCGGTCGGCGGGGCGCGGACAGCGCGGTCGGCGGGGCGCCGGGGCCTTGGCCTCGGCCGTATCGTTCCTGCACAACGGCTCCCCTGGCGCGGCATCCGCGGTTACCGTGTGGCCGGGTCCCTGACGTGCGCCCGGGCCACACAGTGGTGGGCCGGTGTCCGCGTCGTGCGGGGCCCGTCATGCAC
>NZ_JASKYR010000926.1:0-2967 GCF_041028215.1 Streptomyces flavofungini | reverse complement strand
GAGCGGTACGTGCGGACCGTCGTCTCATGCGTGTCGCCTCCCAGTCACCGCAGGGGCAGCGGCTGCCCCTGCGGTGCGAGGGACGCACAACTCGGCGCTCAGGGTTGATCGTTGGGCGGCACCGGACAGCGGACGACCGTGCCCTACTCCGCCCGGTGAAATGTCGCACCTGACCGCGATCTTGGCTGATATACGCTGTCGCTACTTTCCCGGCAGGGCGCCGGGAGAGACTTCAAGCCCGGGGGGGCATTCCCGTATGAGCAGGCAATATCGCGCGCTCCTGAGAAGCACGCTGCCCAAGAGCGTTCTGGTGTCGGCACTCGCGCTGGGCGTCGTCGCGCCGTACGCGCAGGCGGCACCCGCGGCGGCGACGGCGGCCGTACCCGTCGGCATCGGGCCGTGGGCCGCGCCGAAGGCGCTGGCCGGGGTCACCGCCGTCCTCGACGTGCGGTCGGCCCGCGACGGCAGCGTCGCCGGGCTCTTCACGAAGGACGGCGAGACCGTCGTCTCGGTGCGCCCCGCGGGCAGCACCACCTGGGGCGCGGCCACGCCCACCACGGCCACCGCCCTCCAGCGCACCGACGACGGCGCCGTCTCGCTGCTCTGGTGGGASGGCACGGCGGMCGGCGCGACCGGCACCCTGAAGATGTCCCGCCTGGCGCCGGACGGCAGCGAGTTCGCGCCCGCCGAGACCGTCACCACCGGCACGCGCGCCGGTGACTGGTACCACTCCCGCACGCAGGTCACCACGCTGGCGGCCAACGCCGACGGCCACCAGGCCGTGGCGTGGATGGACGCGGAGCACCGCCTGACCGTCGTGGAGCGGTCCGGGCCCGGCGGCACCTGGTCGGCGCCGAAGAGCCTCGACCGGCTGCCCGACCCGATCGTCCGCGAAGACAACGTCTACACCTACGTCCTGCACGACCTGCGCGTGGCCGTCGACCCGGCGGGCACGGTCGGCGTGCTGTGGGGCGGCGACAGCGACTACACGGGCGACGGCGTCGACCCGGACCCGTCCGCCTCCAAGTGGCACTACAAGTACCTGGAGAAGGCCGCCGACGCCGGTTCCGCCTGGACGGAGCCGCGCGACGTGCCGCAGCTCGGCGAGAAGCCCCGGCAGATCACGCTGGCCGCCCACCCGCAGGGCGGCTTCCACCTCCTCGCGAACGGCGCCTACGCCCGCAAGACGGCCGGGGCCGCGGAGTGGGGCGCGGCGGAGGCGGCCGGGATCGGCGCCCAGTCCTACGCTCCCGCCGAGCTGCACACCGCCGCCAACGGTGACGTCACGGCGGTCGGCATGGCGGGCGCGGGCGCGCCGGGCTTCGCCGTTCGCGCCGCGGGCGGCGGCTGGGGCGCCGCGAGCAAGCTGGCGTCGAGCGTCGCGCCGGAGTCGCTGAGCGCCGCGCCGACCGCCGACGGCGCGGTCGTCGTCACGTACACGCAGAAGCGCTTCGAGCTCGGCCGCACGCTGCGCCAGGACTTCGTCGCGCAGACCATCGACGGCGGCGACGTGTCCAAGCCGCGCACGCTCAGCTCGCAGACCAAGGACACCACGAGCACGGGCCGCGTGGCCGTCGGCGGCAAGGGCCGCCCGGTGGCGGTGTGGACGCAGGTGGAGGCCGACAACCGCACGCGCTCCTCGTACGAGGCGACGACGGGCACCCGCACCGCGCCCAAGTGGCACGACTACGCCGACGACACCCGCGGTGACATCGTCGGCCTGTCGCGCAGCGAGTCGATGAAGCTCTACACCGGCGACACCACCAACCCGACGGAGACGTTCTACGCGTCCCCGTGGAACGACTCGACGCGCGTCGTGCCCTTCGGCGACTTCGACGGCGACCGCTGCAACGACCTGATCGTGCGGACGCCGGAGGGCGGGGCCCGGCTGTACACCCCGGTGTGCGGGGGCGGGCTGCCCTCGCCCGGCTCCCCGTACAAGCGGCTCGCGAACGACTGGAGCAAGTACGACACGCTGTTCGCGAGCGGCGACCAGACCGGTGACGGCCGTCCCGACCTGCTGGCCCGCGACAAGGCCACCGGTGACGTCTACCGCTACACGCACGACGGCGCGGACGGCTTCGCGGCCCGGGTGAAGATCCGTTCGGCCTGGACCAACTACCGGCACGTCATCGGCGCTGGCGACCTCAACGGCGACGGGCTCGGCGATGTGCTCGCCCTCGACACCTCCGGGGTGCTCTGGCGCTACGACGGTCTGTCCACCGGCAAGCTGAAGGACCGCGTCCAGGTCTTCAAGGACTGGGGCTCCTCGTACAAGGACATCATCGGCGTGGGTGACGTCGACGGCGACGGCAAGCAGGACCTGGTCTCGCGCGACACCTCCGACCGCATGTGGCTCAACGCGGGCAACGGCGACGGCACCCTGAAGAACCGGGTCGCCTTCGGCGAGGCGAGCTACTGGAAGAGCTGGGCCTCCATCGGCTGAGTCCTGCCACCTGGCCCACGCGTGAACGTGTCCGGGGCCACCGCCTGAGGGGCGGTGGCCCCGGACACGTGTGTGCCGGTGTTCAGTGACCGGCGGGAGCTACCGGTGTCAGTTGGTTTCGCACTGGCCGGTGGCCGGGTTCAGGAGCCCGACGACGTTGATGCTGTTGCCGCAGATGGGGATGCCGACCTCGACGGGGACCTGGATGTTGTTGCCGGACAGAAGGCCCGGGCTGTTCTGGGCGTTACCAACGGCGGAGGGGCCGTCGTCGCCGCCTCCGTCGGCGATGGCCTGGCTCGCGCCACCGAGAACGGTGCCGACCGCAAGCAGAGTAGCGACGGTGATGATGCGTGCGCGCATTGAGGTTGCTCCTCGGTTGTAGGAAGCGAATCGCTGTCCAGCACACAGCGAGTGGGCCGTCCTCGCGAACGCTCGCCGCCTTTCGGGTGAACGGCGGAACGGGGCGGCCGGGCCCCCGAGCACCCGACCCCTCTCACGCGAGCACCGCACACCCTCTCGCG
>NZ_JASKYR010000925.1:0-3037 GCF_041028215.1 Streptomyces flavofungini | reverse complement strand
AGGTGAAACTCCCCAAAACCGCCCCGCGAGCCCGCTTGGCCTGCTCAACTTTGTCGAGAACGGTTCCGCGGAACCGTTGCGAATCCGCATCGCCATTGCGTAAAGGAGGCCGTCGTGAGACGAGTGCGCCCTGGGGCGGCGTCCCGCGGCTCCGCCGAGCGGGCGCTGACGAGCGTCGCCGCCGGTGAGGCGTACGAGGGCGAGCCGCGGACCGCGCCGGAGAGCGTCGCGCGCGAGAGCCGGGACGGCGAGCCGGTGGAGGCGCCCCGCCTCTGGCACGTCACGCTGAGCGTCTCGGGCGCCGAGGCCCCGCTCCCAGAGCTCAGGCGCGGTCTGGAACAGCTCGCCCACGACCACCCCTTCCTGCTCACCAGCCGGTACGCGCCCGACCACGCCGAGATCCGCTACTGGGAAGAGGCCCGCGACCTGCACGACGCGGCGGCCGTCGCCCTGCGCCTGTGGGGCGAGCACCGCCAGAGCGCACGGCTGCCCCCGTGGGAGATCGTCGGGCTCGAAGTGATCGACCGCGACACCTACCACCAGCGCGTGGCGGAGGGCTACGGACCACTGCCCGCCACCCCGGTCGGCGTGCACCCCTTTTGAGCCGTCGTCGCGGCGCCGCCCCCCGGTCTCGGGGACTGGAATACCGGGTGGACGCCCCTCGCGCGGGCATTACCCTGCGGACATGACGTCGCTCACTCCCGTCTCGCCGTACGACAACCTCTCGCCGGTCGCCCAGGCCGCCTATCGCGCCCGTGGCGCCGCCGCGACGCTCGCGCCCCTGCCACGCGCCGCGAAGGACGACGCGCTCCTCGCGATCGCCGACGCCCTTGAGGTGCGCACCAGCGAGATCGTCGCGGCCAACGCCGAGGACATCGCGCGCGCCCGCGAGGCGGGCACCGGTGAGGGCATCGTCGACCGGCTCACCCTGACCCCCGAGCGCGTCCGCGCCATCGCCGCCGACGTGCGCGACGTGGCCGCCCTGCCGGACCCGGTCGGCGAGATCGTCCGCGGCTCCACGCTCCCCAACGGCATCGACCTGCGCCAGGTCCGCGTCCCCCTCGGTGTCGTCGGCATCATCTACGAAGCCCGCCCGAACGTCACCGTGGACGCCGCCGCCCTCTGCCTGAAGTCGGGCAACGCCGTCCTGCTCCGCGGCTCCTCATCGGCGTACGCGTCGAACACCGCCCTCGTGCGCGTCCTGCGCGACGCCGTGCACGGCGCGGGGCTGCCCGCGGACGCCGTCCAGCTCGTCCCCGGCGAGAACCGCGACTCGGTGCGCGAGCTAATGCGCGCCCGCGGCCTCGTCGACGTGCTCATTCCGCGCGGCGGCGCCTCCCTGATCAAGACGGTCGTCGAGGAGTCCACCGTCCCGGTCATCGAGACGGGCACCGGCAACTGCCATGTGTACGTGGACGCCGCCGCCGACCTCGACATGGCCGTCGACATCCTGATCAACTCCAAGGCGCAGCGTCCCAGCGTCTGCAACGCCGCCGAGACGCTGCTGGTGCACCGCGACATCGCCGACGCCTTCCTGCCGCGCGCCCTTGACGCCCTCGCCGAGGCCGGTGTCACCGTCCACGCCGACGAGCGCGTCCTCACCCACGCCGAGGCGAGCAAGGCCACCGTCGTCCCCGCCACCACCGAGGACTGGGAGACGGAGTACCTCTCGTACGACATCGCGGCCGCCGTGGTCGACACCCTGGAGCAGGCCGTCGAGCACATCCGCCTGTGGACCTCGGGCCACACGGAGGCCATCGTCACCACCTCGCAGCAGGCGGCCCGCCGCTTCACCCAGCTCGTGGACTCCACCACCGTCGCCGTGAACG
Source organism: Streptomyces flavofungini (assembly GCF_041028215.1). Lineage (GTDB taxonomy): Bacteria > Actinomycetota > Actinomycetes > Streptomycetales > Streptomycetaceae > Streptomyces > Streptomyces flavofungini_B. Next base: position 1,208 of record NZ_JASKYR010000925.1, on the reverse strand, counting down.
CCTCGACGCGCTTCACCGACGGCGGTCAGTTCGGCTTCGGCGCCGAGATCGGCATCTCCACGCAGAAGCTGCACGCGCGCGGACCGATGGGCCTGCCCGAGCTGACCTCCACCAAGTACATCGTCACGGGAGACGGCCACATCCGTTGAATTCCCTTGTGCCCTGCCCAAATTGACCGATCCAGGTCTAGGCTGGAGGGGTGCCGGAGGACGTGGGGGGCACGCCGTCGTTCCCTGACGGCTGGGAGCCCGACGACGACCACGACCGCGGGGGTGCGGACGAAGAGTTCGCCTCCGTGGTCTTCGACGAGGACTTCGTACGGGCCGCCGAGATCCATGAACCGTCCGCCGTGGAGCGGCTCCTCGCCGCAGCCCAGGCACGCGCGGAGGCCACCGAGGCGGAGAACCGCAGGGCCCGCATGCGCGGCCCGGCCCCCGACGCCCCGGACGACGAGTACTACGACGACGGATTCGACCCCGAAGAGGGCGAGTTCGGCCACGACGACCTCGACGAGGCCTACGAACACGACCCCGGCGACCGGAGGTACGGCCGCCCGGGCCGCCGCCTCGGCCGGGCCCGCTGGCACCGCCCCGTCGCCTGGATGCTCGCCCTGCTGATGGGCGTCGGCATGGTCGCCCTCGCCTTCACCGCGGTCTACCGGGGCGCCTCGTCGGGCCGCCAGGACCAGGTGCCCGCCCCCGCCTCCACGGAGGTCGGACCGAGCCCCGACAGCGAGGTCGCGGTCAGCCCGTCGGCCTCCGCCGAGTTCGGCCGCCCCGCGGTGCCCGCGGTGCCGCGCACGCCCTGAGCGGGCCGCCGCCGCCCGTGCGCACCGGCGCACGCGCGCGTGGGACCGCGCGTGAGGTGTTGTCAGAAGTTGTCGTGTACCAGGGCGTTCACCTGGCGGTCGGGAGACCTACCCTGAGGGTATGGGCGGGCCAGGAGACCCACCGGCGGGCACACCCGAGGGCGCTCCCGGCGGCGGCGAGGACGAGTACCGATCCGTCGTCTTCGACGAGTCGTTCGTCCGCGCTGCGCGTCTCCAGGAGTACTCCGCGCGGGAGCGCATGATCGACCACGCGCGTGCCGTGCGGCGCCGCCCCGCCATGGCCCGCCCCGGCCTCCGCCGTGGCCTCTCCCGCCAGGCCATGATCCTCGTCGTGCTGATCACGGTGGCCTTCGGCACGGCGATCTACATGGGCGTGCGC
>NZ_JASKYR010000924.1:0-3378 GCF_041028215.1 Streptomyces flavofungini | reverse complement strand
AGCTACGTCCAGCCCCTCGACGTCCTTGAGGTGCTCGCCGGGCGGCCCTCCCCCGACGCCCTCGTCGTCGGCACCCTGCGCGCACCCCGCATGGTGCTCGGGCTGCTGGTGGGGGCCGCCTTCGGGGTGGCCGGAGGGCTCATCCAGGCCGTGGCGCGCAATCCGCTCGCCAGCCCCGACGTCATCGGGATCAGCCAGGGGGCCGCCGCGCTGACCGTGGGCGCCATGACCTTCGGGGTGACCTCGTACGCCGCGCTGCCGTATCTGTCCGTGCTCGGCGGGGTCTGCGCCGCCGCCCTCGTCTACGTCCTCGCCTGGCGCGGCGGACTCCACGCCACCCGCTTCGTCGTCATCGGGATCGGCGTCGCCGTCGCACTGCGGTCGCTGACGACGCTGTTCATGACCAAGGGCGACTACGCCGTCGCCCAGCAGGCGCAGATCTGGATGACCGGCTCGCTCAACGGCCGCGGCTGGGCCGAGGCCCGTCCGCTCGGGCTCACCCTGCTCCTCCTGCTGCCGTGCGTCTGCTGGGCGGCCCGCGCCCAGCGCGCGGTCACGCTGGACGACGACACGGCGACCGCGCTCGGGACGCGCCTCGGACCCGTACGGCTCGGGCTCGTCCTGCTCGGGGTCGTCCTCGCCGCCGTGGCGACCGGCGCCGCGGGCCCCGTCGACTTCGTGGCGCTGCTCGCGCCGCAGACCGCCCGTCGCCTGACCCGCACCGCGCACCTCCCGCTGTGCTGCTCCGCGCTGCTCGGCGCCCTGATCGTGGTCCTCGCCGATCTGCTCGCCCGCAGGCTCCTCTCCCCCACGGAACTGCCGGTCGGCGTACTCACCGCGGCCGTCGGCGCGCCGTACCTGATCCGGCTGATCGTCCGCAGCCGCACCGTCCGCACCGGAGGCACGCCGTGACCGTCACCGCCCGCGCCGACGCCCGCGCCCGTCTGACGGCCAGGGAGCTGACCCTCGCCTACGAGGACCGGACGGTCGTCGAGGGGCTCGACCTCGCGGTGCCCGACGGCCGGGTCACGGTGATCGTCGGCGCCAACGCCTGCGGGAAGTCGACCACCCTGCGGGCCCTCGGCCGCCTCCTGAAGCCGCGGGGCGGCGCCGTCCTCCTCGACGGCGAGGAGCTCGCCAAGCTGCCGACCAAGCGGATCGCCCGGCGGATCGGGCTGCTCCCCCAGTCCCCCGTCGCCCCGGAGGCGATCACCGTCGCCGACCTCGTCGCCCGGGGCCGTCAGCCCCATCAGCGCTGGTGGCAGCAGTGGTCGGCGGCGGACGAGGCCGCGGTGGCGCGGGCGATGGAGCACACCCGTGTCGCCGGGCTCGCCGACCGCCCCGTCGACGAACTCTCCGGCGGCCAGCGCCAGCGCGTCTGGCTCGCCCTGGCCCTCGCCCAGGACACGGATCTGCTGCTCCTGGACGAGCCGACCACCTACCTGGACGTCGCGCACCAGGTCGAGGTCCTCGACCTGGTGCGGCGGCTCAACCACGACCGGGGGCGCACGGTCGTCGTCGTCCTGCACGACCTCAACCAGGCCGCCCGGTACGCCGATCACCTCATCGCCATGAAGTCCGGCGCGATCGTCGCGGAGGGCACGCCCGCGCGGATCGTCACCGCGGAACTGGTGCGCGAGGTCTTCGGCCTGGACTGCGTGGTGGTGCCGGACCCCGTGACCGGCTCCCCGCTGGTCGTCCCCGGCGCGCCATGGGCCCCCGAGGCACCGGCGAGCACCCCCGTGTCACCCCCGCGAAAGGCATCCCCATGACCCGTTCCCGCACGGCCCGCTTCCCTGCCCCGGCGCGCCGCCGCGCGCTCCTGACCGGCTCCCTGGTCCTGACCGGCGCACTCGCGCTCGGCTCCTGCGGTTCCTCCGGCCCCGACGGCTCGGGCGGGTCCGGCGCCACCCGTACGGTCAGCACGGCCATGGGCGACGTGAAGGTGAACGCGCACCCCCGGCGCGTGGTCGTCCTGGACACCGCCGAGCTGGACTCCGCGATCTCACTCGGCGTCAGGCCGGTCGGCTCCACGCACGTCGAGGCGGAGTCCGGCTTCCCGGACTACCTCCCCGAGGACAAGGTCAGCGGCATCAAGGACGTCGGCGAGATGATGACCCCGAACATGGAGGCCATCGCCGCCCTGGAGCCGGACCTCATCCTGACCTCAAAGATCCGGCACGCCGCCCAGTACGACCAGCTCAAACAGATCGCGCCGACCGTCATGACGGAGACCACCGGCTACCCCTGGAAGCAGAACTTCCGGGTGCACGCCGACGCCCTCGGCAAGCGGGCCGAGGCGCGCGAGGTCGTCGCCGCCTACGAGGCGCACGCCAAGCAGGTCACCAAGGCCATCGGCGGCCCCACGAAGGCCAGGTCCACGCAGGTCAACGTCGTGCGTTTCATCGAGGGCGCCGACATCCGCCTCTACGGCGACCAGAGTTACATCGCCACGATCCTCAAGGACGTCGGTCTCGGGCGCCCGCCGATCACCGCCAGGGCCAAGGACGGCTTCTCCTACGACCTCTCCCCCGAGAAGATCGACCTCGCCGACGCCGACGTCATCTTCCGTGCCACGTACGGCGATCCGGCCAAGGCCAAGCAGACACGGACCGTCGGCAGCAGCCTGTGGAAGAACATGCGGGCCGTGAAGTCGGGCAACGTCCACACGGTCGACGACGAGCTGTGGATACAGGGCATCGGCTATACGGCCGCCGGGAAGATCCTCGATGAGCTGCGGGCTGACCTTCACGGACGGTGACGCTGGGAGCGCCAGAACAGGAACAGCGCGGAGGCGATGGCCGCGCCGCGCACCACCCACGGCCCCGTCTCCGCGAGGGCGTCGCTCATCCGGCCCTCCCTGATCGGGTCGCCCCAGCGTCCTTCGCTGCGGCCCCACAGCCAGGTGAGCCCGGCGGCCACCACGAGCGCGGGGATGCCGATGATCGCGGTCTTCACCTCGGCGCGGGGGAGCCTGCGGGAGGCGTAGGCGATGAGCCAGCCGACGCCGAGGGCCAGCCAGTTGCCGATGACCGCGCCCACGACGAGCAGGGCGGCGGCCAGTACGAGCAGCGGGTTGCTGAACCCTCCTCCGGCGAGCGGCCGCAGCCGGGGGCGCCACCTCCGGCGCCCGGCCGCCTCGTCGGCCGCCTCCGCTTCCTCGTCACCCTCCTCGTCCTCCGGCACCGCCTCCACCGGCTCTCCCGGGCGCGCAACCTTGTGGCGGCGGTCGCGGACGTCGTCCGGGGACGGCGGGGGCTTCAGGAGCTCGGGGATCTCGACGCCCCCGACGAAGCCGGGGACACTGTCGCCGATGCCGAAGGGGCTGCTGTCGTACCGCCACCAGTCGGGCTCGGAGCCGCTGGGTCCCAGCTCGTC